>NZ_JBVTQY010000038.1:0-44009 GCF_055755215.1 Planctobacterium sp. R6 | reverse complement strand
AAAAATCGCGATCGCAGCCTTCGGCTGCTTAAAAAAAGAAACCCCCGCTAAAAAGCGGGGGTTTATCATCAATCTGAGCCTCTGAGGAGGCTCTTATTACCGGACGGTTGTTCATCTTAAGCAGGATTGCACCGCATTGCTGTGATTGCTATACGTTGCATTTAGTGTTTAAAGTGGAATGCGGCGGCTTTGGTGTTGCGTTGCTCACACCTGAACAGAGCGTTACTCTCAATGACCATTTCCATGGAAGTCCGGACACCCTGGATACATTTGTCAAACAACTCACCGCTGTATATTCGAAGTTCTTTGGTATCTGGCCCTTTCGCGAGATAAGCCGAAAGGGCAGGTAAAAGCAGAAGATTGGCAACAGGGATTGTTGCCCAAGTCGATGGAAGTGCATGGACGCACTATCATCGACGGTCTTCTGGTTCTGCGCTTGAGACTTATGTTGTCTCGCGTCAGGGCCAACGGGGGGTGAAGGGGATCTCCCCTTCGAAGGCGCTACATCAGTACACTGAACCTAATTTCAGAAACGTTATTAAAATCACCCGAGTTACGACCGCAATAGCAGGACCGTTTCTAAAACCACCACTGCAATCTAGTCTTGTTTTTCTTTATTCAGCCTGGAATCAATATACCTTTGGAAATCCGGTTTTTCGGTGCAGCGCAATGTACCGCCTAACAATCCCGACAATATGCCGACGGTTTTCCCTGTTGTGCCGCTGCAATCTATGTTTTTAGTGGGGCGTTTGTTTGGATCTTCTTCCACCAGGTTATATCCCTGGGTTTGTTGCTGGTAAAAAGTCTGGTCGCGGTTTCGCACGGCATCATTGCTCATCGCCTGCATTTCCTGTTCAGCTATTTGACCCAGGTGTGAACTCAGTGCCTGATTGAGACGCTGCAGACTGTTGGGCTCTGAATGGTTGAGCGCGTTTTTAGGAGGCAGGTTTTCCGGGGTAGCCGGTGAGGGCTGAGTATCGACTTCTGGTTCGTTTTGAGCAATCGCCTGCTCAGGTACATCGGTAATTTCAGTGCGCGCTATGGGTGCTTGTCTCAATTCTTGTGTGGATTCGACTGGTGTTTCGACGGCTGTTTCGGTTTCTTCTATTTCTGGCTCTGCCGGTAGGGCAGCCGGTAGAGGTGGATAATACAAGGTGGCCTGAATGGGAATGACTGGTGGCGCAGGTTGCAAAATTACCGGGGCTTGCATTGCGGAGAAATACAGGATGATAGCGCAAAAAATGCTGTGAAGTACCAACGAGCTAAACAGTGTTCGTTTCTGCTGGCTCAGTGTGAGACGAGGTGGCGGACTGTTTTGTTCGTCAATGGTCTGGTGCACATCGATGGGAAGTTTTGCATCGGCAAATTCCACTTGCCCGATATCGAATACCGGATACTGTTGATTGTCCCCGTACGCAATGTCACCGTCTAACCCTGTGAAGTCCGGTTCTTTGGCGTCGGATGGAATATGATGGATGCTGATTGAATGCAAGTGACATCAGTTGCTAATTAAACTATGCAATAGAGGTCATTTTTTGGGGGAAGTTCAATCCATTAATAAAATTGCTGTCAGTGCGACAAAAAAATGGGCGGAGAATCCGCCCGTTTTTGTTTCCTGTTTACAGGCTTTCCAGTGCCGTGCGGGCCACCTGAATGGTCTGGTCGATAATGGCTTCTGAATGCATACTGGACACAAATCCCGCCTCGTAGGAGGCTGGTGCCAAATACACGCCAAGTTCCAGCATTTTGTGGTAAAAGCGATTAAACTGCTCATTGTTGCAACTAATCGCTTGTTGGTAGTTCACCACCTTGTCGACATCAGTGAAAAACAAACCAAACATAGAGCCGGCATAATTAACTGTCATAGGCACGCCTAACTCTTTGGCCTGAGCCTGAATACCCAGTGCCAGCTTTTCGGTATTGGCAGCCAGGGTGTCGTACATGCCGGGTGCCTGAATAGCATTCAGAGCCGCTAAACCTGCGCTCATGGCAATGGGGTTACCTGATAGTGTCCCTGCCTGATAAACCGGGCCACTGGGCGCCAGATGTTCCATGATATCTCGTTTGCCACCAAAGGCACCCACCGGCATACCTCCGCCGATAACTTTACCTAAACAGGTCAGATCCGGTTTGATCTGGTAATGTGCCTGAGCACCGCCAAGGGCAACGCGAAAGCCGGTCATGACTTCATCAAAAATCAACAGGGCGCCATGCTTGTCGCAAATGCTGCGCAGGCCTTCAAGAAATCCTGGCACTGGTGGGATACAATTCATGTTTCCGGCAACCGGCTCAACAATGATACAGGCGATATCGTCACCGCACTGAGTGAAAGCCGCCTCAACACTGGCGAGGTTATTAAACTCTACTGTCAGGGTGTGTTGCGCCACACTGTCCGGTACACCGGGTGAGCTGGGCACTCCAAAGGTCAAAGCGCCTGAGCCAGCCTTAACCAGCAGGCTGTCTGAATGGCCGTGATAACAGCCTTCAAATTTCAGAATTTTGTTTTTGCCGGTATAACCGCGTGCCAGACGGATGGCACTCATGGTGGCTTCCGTCCCGGAGTTTACCATGCGGGACATCTCCATACTGGGCACCAGACGGCTGATGAGTTCGGCCATTTGCACTTCCAGTTCGGTGGGAGCACCGAAGCTCAGACCGTTCTCGATCGCTTTTGCCACCGCGTTTCTGATGGCTTCATTGTTGTGGCCCAGAACCATTGGCCCCCATGACAAGACATAGTCGATGTATTGTTTACCGTCTGCATCGTACAGGTAAGGACCGTCGGCTTTTGCAATGAAGGGCGGAGTACCTCCAACGGCTTTAAAGGCGCGAACCGGGCTGTTTACGCCACCCGGGATATGTTGTTTTGCCTGGGAAAAAAGTTGTTCAGATTTTTGCATTACTGCTTTGCTCTCTTGTCTTTTTTGCGATTAGTTAAACAGGTTCGGGGCGGTTATTTGCTGTGATAGTGCCAGGGAACGGCCCGTTCATAGTCTCTCACTTTATTTTCAACACCCAATGCCAGGGCGAACAGGGCCATTCTGACCAAAACCCCATTGTCGGTCTGACGGAATATGGCTAAATTCGGATTTTGGTTCAGATCATTATCCAGTTCATTGGCGTCAGCACGAGAATCGCGCGGTAGTGGGTGCATTATCACGGTTTTAGACTGGAAGTGTTGGGTGTAAATCGCCTGATTCAGGCGAAACTTACCCCGATATTTGTTGGCCTCTTCTTTGGATGGGAAGCGCTCCTCCTGCACCCGGGTTTGATAGCAGATATCGGCATCAAATTGGCCATCCAGGGTATTTTGCACCTTAAACCGATGACCTGCGTTGCTGATGGTGTCCAGAATATAATCAGGCATACTCAGCTCTTCAGGTGAAATAAAGGTAAAGCGCACATCGTTAAACAAACACAAGAGTTTGGCCAGAGAGTGCACTGTGCGACCAAATTTAAGATCTCCCACCATGGCAATGTGCAGGCCATCAATACCACGCTGATGAAAGGCCAGCTCTTTTTTAATGGTATACAAATCTAACAGGGCCTGGGTAGGGTGCTCGTTGGGACCATCACCACCGTTGATACAGGGGACCCGACTGCCTTTGGAAAACTCTTCCACTGATCCGGCGTCAGGATGACGCATGGCAATGACATCGGAATAGCCACTGAGTACTCTGGCGGTGTCATACAAGGATTCGCCCTTCGCCAGGGCCGAGTTACCCACTCCCACGGTTTCACGCACTTTACCGCCTAACAAATTAAAGGCTGTACCAAAGCTGACCCGTGTTCGGGTACTGGGCTCAAAAAACAGGTTTCCTAAAATGGCACCATCTAATACCGTAGTGCGCTTTTCCCTGCGGGTATAGACTTCCATGGAGTCCGCAACCTGAAAAATTTGACGAATGGCATCGATATCAAATTGATTTACAGACAAGATATGTTGTCCTAAAAAACGACTCATGGTGATTGACCCTGCTGATGAATTAAACCTGTGTATTGTCCTTCGGTTGCCAGCAAAAAGAAAGTCGTTGCACGAGTTTATCTGTATTTATCCGATTGAGCGATTGCCGTTTTACCATTGGACACTGTTGAGCTTTGATATTTTGTTAAACTATTATCCGTTGCTGTGTAGGAAGTCCGGTCAAATCTGGCCCTTTCGCGAGATAAGCCGTAAGGGCAGTAAAAACCAGAAGATTGGCAACATGGATGTTGCCCAAGTCTATGCAAGTATAGGGATATACTTTCATTGACGGTCTTTTGGTTCTGCGCTTGCGGCTTATGTTGTCTCGCGCCAGGGCCAATAGGGGGTTGAAGGGGAGCGCCCCTTCCAGGGAGCTGCATCAAATCACTGAGGTAAAGAGTACGTACCATTATCAAAAGAGCGCCAGTGAGATAGCGCAATATGATAATAGTCTGGTGCCAACATTGTCTGAACTGACCAAATACAAAAACGAAGCAGCTTGGCCTCATTTTAAAATGAAGAAATTTAGATCCAGGACCTTATGGTCACTTAGTGAGTAATCACGATCTCTAGATAGGTAATAGTGGGCAGCTAACGATGTAGCTGCCCAGAGTGCAAAAATTAATTAATCTAACTTAAAGCGCCCTAACATGCTTTGCATATCATGGCATTTGTCTTCCAGTTCGCCGGAAATTTCGTCCACCTCACTCATAGTGGTGGCCAGCGCATCGGCAGAATGACTGATAGATTCGATACGTTTACTCAGGTCATTGCTGACCGCACTTTGCTCTTCTGAGGCGACGGCGATCTGGTGGTTCATATCGCTGACATTCACCACAGTTTCCTGAATACCATCCAGGATCTCGCTGATACTGTCGGCTTCGGTGGCTGCCTGACCCACGGCACTGGTACTGGAGGACATTGACTGATGAGCGTCTTCGGCTGAGCTTTGCAGACCGGTGACAATATTCTCAATCTCTTCCGTAGATGCTTGTGTACGCTGCGCCAGAGTACGTACTTCATCAGCTACAACCGCGAATCCTCGCCCTTGCTCGCCAGCCCGGGCGGCTTCAATGGCCGCATTCAGTGCCAACAGGTTAGTTTGTTCAGCGATAGATTTGATAACGGTTACAACAGAGCCAATTTTTTCACTGTTGTCACGCAGTCGATAAACCTGGTCGGCAGTGCCCATGATTTGGCTTTCTAATCCTTTGATGATGCCCACACTGCTCTCAACGCGATCCCGACCTTGTTCCACTCTTTCTTTGGCAATGTCTGTTTGCTCAACAGTGTGCTTCGAATGCTCGGCGACTTTGGACGCCGTGATAGACATTTCCTGCAAGGCTGTGGCAATCATCTGCACATCGGACAACTGGGTATCCGTGGATTTATTGGCATTCACCATCATGGATTTTATGGTTTCAGAACGGTTTTCAATGACGTTACCGGTTTGCAGTACGTTTTTAATCAGTTCCGTTAGTTTTTCCAGCAGCAGGTGGAAGTTGCGTGCCAGGTTGGCAAACTCTGTACTTCGGGCACCTTTCAGTTTACGGGTTAAATCGCCGTCACCTAAAGCAATTTCCTTGATAGATAAAGTAACATCCAGCAACTGTGACAAAACTAATTTTCTGGTGGTTATCACGGCTGCAACCAACATTACCACCACCAGGATCAGGATGTTAAACATCGCAGAGAAAGCATTACTGGCCAATTTGCTTTGCATTGGCGCTTTGGTGAACACCACGCTGATCTTGCCGATTTCTTTGTTGTCCCGGCTAATGACGCCGGTTTCAAATGCTTCGAAGGAATCATCGGTTACCCGGGTTTTCCCTGACTTGCCGAGTTCTTTGTCGCGATGGTCAGTTATAGTGACCCCGGAAACAATATCGATGTCTGTCATGGCTTTGGCAATTTGCTCTACCTGACCATAATCATAAGTGAATACCGGCTCTATCAGAGCCACTCTGGCATAACTGAGCTGGGCCTGCATTTGTTGTTCAAATTCGTTTTCTGCCTGACCGGAAGAAATCATATAGGCGATTGAACCGGATAGGCTGGCAGCTATAAAACCACTGACGAACAACCAAAATACCAGTTGGTTACTTATCGATTTAAACATGGGCGTCTAATGCCTCTTTTTTTGTACGCTTTTCGGTAAAATCCAGACTGAAAATTGTCGCACCAATCCCCGGTGCGGCTGGGTCATTAACAAGCCTGAAACGTTCCTGTAACACTATAGTTACAATTTGTGGGCACAGCAAATCTTTACCTGACGCCTTCCGATGGCGTTTTTGTTAAGAGCGTGTTGATCTTTATGGTACAATTTTGCACACAGGCGCTGCCCGAAGGGTTCGTCATATAAGCCCGAAGGGTTCGTCATATAAGCGCTTTACTCTTTGTCACAGTCCTTTGACTTAGCACCACCAGGCCTGTAGGACTGTTCCTCGATTAAAACGCTTACATCTAGAACAAATTTTGTACAGTGAAGTTCAACACGCTCTACTTGTTTTTATTATTTTGTTAACAAAGAATATAAAATCGTCATCCTAAATCAAAGATTAAAATAATATTTTTTTTCTGTATCGTCAGGTTCCTGAAAAAATCCATTCTTTAATGACAATATTTTTCGCTCTGAAAAGCGAACCTGTTGCAACGTATCCCGATAAGTTGACTGGAACAAAGCTTCGTACTCACCTGAATCTATCAGGGCTTTAAAGCCACTTTCAATTTCCTTTGCCAGTGCTTCGTCGTGTTGATTGACAAAGAAAAAATTAGCGTAGGGATAGTGAACGATCACGTTGGGTTCGATGGCAATATCGAATTGTTGATAGTTGTCATATTCTTCCCAGATCTCTAACACTGAGCGCGGAAACAATTGGAAACGACGTTTTTGCAGCATGTGAAACAGGGCGTCATAAGATGTGGTTGTATGGACTACGAAGCCATTGTCGCTGAATAATCCGACATCGGGCCAACCGCCTCCCAGGCCAATACTGAACAGACGCAGTTGTTGCGGAGTGTCTACCGATTTAAGCAGTTCGGTGTTGTCTTTGTTGATTAAAAAGAGGCGCCAACCCAGTAATCCTTTTTGGATGGGGATTCGGATGGCCCGATAATGTGCTTCCCGGTGCTTTGAGGTACCGGTCCAGACCACATCCAGCAAACGTTCATTTAACAACAACAAGGCACGGTCTTGTTGCGCCGGGTAGTCTGATTCAAGCAGCTGGTAACTGTCCTGATAGCGCGACAGGATTTTTTCCAGAATAAGCAGGGCAAAGTCCTGGCGCTTATCAACCCCATCTTCAGGACGGGGGTAGCGGATATCTCGGGTGGCACTGGCGCTAAAAGCTGTGTAAAAAAACAGGATCAGCACAAATACTTTTAGCTGATTCATAGGAGAATAGCGTTTCGGTAAGAATGTAAGTAGTGTTAGGTATAAACCAGAAAATAGCAACTTACTGCGCAATATCAGTGGCAATCATCAGGTCTGACAAAAAAAGGAGATGAAATTGATAGTTGTTGTTTTGCTGTTGTTGCTGCATGTCGCACTGCCCGTACATGCGCTTGCTGATCAGTGTCGCGAAGACATTTATTTACAGATCTTAGGTGCCGGCGGACCGGAGCTGGACGATGGCCGGACTTCATCGGGTTATCAGCTTTGGCTGAATGGGCAGGCTAAATTACTGTTGGACACCGGTAGTGGCACCAGCATCAGTTTTGGTGACAGCGGCGCCGATTTTGCCACTGTAGATGCGGTTTTGTTTTCGCATCTGCATACCGATCACAGCGCGGATTTGCCTGCATTTGTCAAAGGTGCCTATTTTACCGGACGAAATCGGGATTTGTATGTCATTGGTCCTGATGGTAACCACCTGATGCCAGCCACCAGAGAATTTGTGCAACGTCTTTTTGGTAAAAACGGGGCATTTTCCTATTTGTCGGATTATCTGTACAAAGGACGGGAGCGCTTTCAACTGCATGCCGTGGATGCGACTGAACCGGGAGAAAACGCGGTATTTGTCAAAGACTTCTCATGGGGACAGGTCGCCGCTATAACGGTGCATCACGGTCCCGTACCGGCACTGGCGTGGCGAGTCGATGTGGGTCATTGCCGTCTGGTTTACAGTGGTGATATGTCCGATAAAACCCAGAAACTGGCTGGATTTGCCACAGGCGCTGATTTGTTGATGTTGCATATGGCAATCCCGGACAATGCGCATCCGGTAGCACAAAACCTGCATATGTCTCCGACTCAAATCGCCCAAATTGCAAAGCGGGTGCAGCCCAAAAAACTTTTGCTGTCGCATTTTATGAAGCGCAGTGAGCGACATTTCAACGAGTCATTGCGCCTAATCAGACAACAATTCCACGGAGAAGTTATTATAGCGGAGCGGTTGTTAACGATTCCTCTCAGTCATTCTGATGGCGCAGAATAGTCATAAAGTCTTCGACAACGCGGTTAACAAATGCCAATTGTTCAGTTTCGTTGAGCTCGCAGGGGAGGCCCATCAGGCTTTTCATGTGATGCTCTCCCTTGAGCATATTAAAAAATATCATCACCAGGTGTTTTAAACGGGACTCGGGGATCTGCAATTCCCGCTGTCGAATCAGGTAATCTTTCAGCATCAGCATGGCTCTTTTGGGGCCTGCTTCGTAAAACAGTTCTGCCACATGTATGTTGGCACTTACTTCTCCCATAACCACTCTGTACATGGCAATAACCTCTTCGTCATGGAGTAACCGAACAAACTGTTCGCCGACCAGGTGTAACACTTCCAGCAACGAACGCGGACATTGCATTATATGTTCTTCGTCCATCTGATATTGCTGACATTTGTGGGCGATAACCGCGCTGAACAGGGCGTCTTTGTTTTTAAAATGAGAATATACTGTTTGTTTAGAGACATTCGCTTCTTTGGCTACATTGTCCATAGAAGTAGCACTAAATCCCTGCTGTAAAAACAGGCAACTGGCAGACATTAAAATCTGACGTTGCTTTTCTGTGCTTTTAGGCCGACCGGCTTGTGATCTTTTCGGATTATTCATGTGATATACAACTTTTTTACAATTATCAAACTAAACAGTCTAGTATTTTAATTGAATTATCATACTGAGCAGTCTAGTATTATTTCCGTCTTATCGCAATGCTCGCTATTTACTGGAGTTTATTATGTCAGGTCCATTTTCCTCTCTGGTTTCAAACCGTCGCCCGGGATTGGTGGTTTTTTTGTTCGTCATTGTGCCGGTTTTGTTTTTGTATTTCTTATTAAAAGCGGCAGGTGCCGGGCAGGTGCCAGATGCGCCAGACCGGCCCTTTGCACAGCATGTTGACGTTATCAAAGTGGCACGCGAAACAGCCTATACCCGCATGGTGAAAGTTGTGGGGCGCGTGGAAGCTTCAAAACAAGCCGGGTTGGGTTTCGAGCGGGGCGGTACCTTATTGCTGACCAATGTCGACGAAGGTGATCGGGTTGTGCAGGGGCAACTGTTGGCGGAACTGGATACCCAAAGACTGACTGCACAAATGCAGGAAATCGAAGCCGGGATCGCCCGCGCTAAAGCTGATGCCAGACTGGCACAGTTATCGGAAAACCGCATTGCAACCCTGGTGAGCGAAAAGCTGGAATCGTCGCAGCGCCTGGATGAAACCCGCGAAGCCACCGAAGCAGCCCGTGCGCTGGTAAGAGAAATGGAAGCGCGCAAAGACAGTTTGTTAGTGGAATTTACCAAGTCGAAAATCTATTCACCGTTTGATGGCACGATTTTATCCCGTCAGATCGATCCTGGTTCCGTAGTCGGACAGGGCATGACGGTGTTTACTTTGCAACAGGACAACAGCACAGAGGTGCGGATGGCTATGTCGGCAGATAAGGTATTCCGCTTAAAGCAGGGCCAAAACTATGCCCTGTTTAAAGGCACTCAGCAAATCAATGCCCGATTAAAATCCGTAGCTAACGCCCGTACTATCAGTACCCGCACGGTAGACGCAATTTTTGAAATTACCCAGGCCGACACTGCGCAACCCATGTTATTGCCGGGCGATTTGCTTACCCTGAAGTTGCCGGTGGAAACCCAACTGGCGGGATATTGGGTACCTAAAACAGCATTAACCAATGGGATCAGGGGCATGTGGAATTTGTTCACGGTATCTGACGTCCAGGGTGAACAACAACTGATTACTAAGGCTGTCAGTATCATTTATGCCGATGAAGTCAATGCCTATGTCAGCGGCGCACTGAACGCTCAGGATTATGTGATTCTGACCGGTGGACAAAAGTTAGTGCCAGAACAACAGGTGTATGCCAAACAGGTGCCATTTCCGGAAGTGGCGAAACCCCTGACCACCGTCAGTTTATAATCAGGAGGTAGGCTTGTGTCTGAATTTTCTGTCAAAACTGAAAAATCGCCCTGGTACAGTATTTTTTACCGCAATGGTCATCTGCTGTTGCTCGGTATCGTCATTATTTTGGTGGCCGGCGTTTCTGCGTTAGTCAATCTTCCACGCCTGGAAGATCCGCGCATTGATTTGCGCAATGTGATCGCATTGACCCCGTTTCCTGGTGCGTCTGCTGAGCGTGTTGAGGCGCTGGTGAGCGATGTTATTGAAGATGAACTGCGGCAACTGGATGAAATCAAGGAGTTAAAATCCACCTCAAGAGCGGGTATTTCGGTGGTAAACATTGAATTACAGGCCTGGGTTGATAATACGACTAACGAACAGATATTTTCAGAGATCCGCGACCGCCTCGCAGATGCGGCGCAGAAGTTTCCGCAAGGTGCCGGTGAGCCGGAACTGGATACCAAGCGAGGTGCGACGGCGTTTACCTTAAAAGTGGCACTGGCGCCAAAGCATCCTGAAGTGACGGATGATGGGCTACAAGATATGACTATTGTGGCGCGCCTTTCCGAAGAGTTATCTGACCGCCTGAGAAATGTACCAGGTACTGAAATTGTACGAATTTACGGTGAGCCGGAAGAGGAGATTCTGGTGAGCATCGATGCACTGCAATTAGCCAATGCCGGATTAACCTTATCCCAGGCATCCAGTATCGTAGCTGCCAATGATCCAAAATCACCGGCCGGGGTGGTGCGCAACAGCGAAACGAATCTCAGAGTGCAGGTGGCTAAAGAACTGGATACTCTGGAATCAGTGCGGGATATTCCATTGCAAAATCACACCTTCGGTGGGTATTTACGGGTGGGGGATATTGCTCAGGTGGAGCGAAGTTGGCGGCAGCCACTGCAAGATATCGCCCTGCTCAATGGTGAACAGGTCGTTTTTGTAGCGGCCCGTATGCAGACTACCGTGAGAGTGGATAAATGGATGGCCAATGCCAAATCCGTGGTGGCTGATTTTGAGCGGGAATATGCCGGTACGCTGGATACCAAGATTGTTTTTGATCAAAATATTTATACAGAACAGCGACTCGCCGACCTGACCCAAAACCTGTTGTTAGGGAGTCTGGTGGTGATGGTTGTGGTGCTGCTGTTTATGGGGCAAAGAGCCGCCTGGATTGTCGGCTTGTCTTTACCTCTATCTGCCGCCTTTGCGATTTTTTCGCTGTCTTTTTACGGCCAGCAAATTCATCAGATGTCGATATTTGGCATCATAGTCGCCATTGGCTTATTAATTGACAATGCTATCGTTATGACGGACGAGATCAGAGCCAATTTGCAGGACAAAGCGATGTCCCGAATGGATGCGCTGGTGCAAAGCTTGCGTCATCTTTTTGTACCCTTGTTAGCCTCAACCCTGACCACGATTTTAGGCTTTATGCCAATATTCCTGTTGCCGGGTAATATTGGTGATTTTGTGGGGCCTATTGCCATCAGTGTGGTGATGGCCTTGATTGGGTCGTTGTTTATTTCCCTGACCCTGATTGCAGCATTGGCGGCCCGTTATTTACCCCGTAAAAGTCAATCCGAACAGGCGCGCTGGTATAAATCTGGTGTGCAGTTGCCGCTGGTAACTCAGTTGTTTAAACGAAAACTACATTGGGCAGTGAATAATCCTGTGCGCATTTTGTGGTTGCCGCTAGGGCTACCTGTGTTGGGGTTTGTACTGGCGGGACAATTAGGAAATGTGTTTTTCCCCAGCGCTGACCGGGATCAATTTGAAATGTATCTGTGGATGCCGGCTGGCACCAGTATCGAGCGTACCTTCTTTGTTACCCGAAACATCGATGACAAAGTGCGGGCAAAAGACAGTGTCACCCAGGTGGCCTGGTTGGTGGGCGGATCTGTGCCTTCGGTTTACTACAATCAGGTAATGACGCGTGACAACACGCCGTTTTTTGCGCAGGCTGTCGTCTCTGCTGCCAGTGTTGACGCCGCGGCTTCGCTGGTATCAGAGTTGCAATCAGAACTGAACGCCAGTTTCCCGGAAGCACAAATAGTGGTGCGTCCGTTCGGTCAGGGCCCCCCTATTTCAGCGCCTATTGGTGTTGATATATTTGGCCCGGATTTACAGGTGTTGCAGCAACTGGGCGAACAGGTTCGCCTGGCGATGTCTGAAATTCCGGGCATTACCCAAAGCATTGCCTCTATTGAAACCGGTGAGCCGGAATTGATCTTAAACGCCAATTATGACGAAACGCAGTTGGCCGGATTGAGTTACGCGGATGTGTCCGCACAGTTGCGGGCGGCGCTGGATGGCGCAACCGGTGGCTCGATTCTGGAAGGAACCGAAGAGATCCCCATTCGCATCCGGCTGGGTCAACAGGAACGGGCCAGTGTAGAGCAATTGGCCAGTTTGCCGGTAGTCAACACCCGCTTAGCTGAAGCACAGCAATGGGTGCCGCTGGCGGCATTGGGGGATTTTGATATGGTGCCCACTTTATCAGGCATCACCCGCAATGACGGGGTGAGAGTGAATCACGTTGAGGCGTTTTTATTGCCAAATGCTACGGCCATTGATGTTTCCAATCATCTGTACCGTCTGCTAAATGACGGGCGTATACAACTGCCGCAAGGCTACAGCCTGAAAATGAAAGGCGATGCCGACAAGCAGCAGGAGGCGTTAGGACAACTGGCAACATATGCGCCGGTACTGTTGGTGTTGATGCTGGCGACCCTGATTTTGTCGTTCAATAGTTTTAAACTGGCCGGTGTCATTGGCGCAGTAGCCGGACTATCTGTTGGGTTGGGAATGCTGAGTTTATGGATATCCGGATTACCCGTGGGCTTTAATCCAATTTTGGGCAGTGCCGGTTTGATCGGTGTGGCAATCAATGGTTCCATTGTGGTGATCGCTGCCATCAATGCCGATGAGCGGGCGAGGCTGGGAGATACTGAAGCGATTGTGACTGCCACCATGAGTTGTAGCCGACATATCTTGTCGACTACTGTGACCACGGTGGGGGGATTTATTCCTTTGTTGTTATTTAGTGAAGGCACATTCTGGCCACCACTTGCTGTGGTGCTGGCCGGAGGCGTGGGGTTTTCCGTGGTTTTATCCCTGATCTTTACACCTGTGGTTGTTGCCGCGATCAATCGGCGCAAAGCAGCAAAATTACAAGGTTATCAGGCGAAACCGTCAACCGGCTCCGCGTCACCTGCGGTAGTGAGTTAGATACTGGTCGACAGTTAAAAAGCCGCCTTGCGGGAAAGTGGGCTACTCAAATCAGGTTGCTCATTTCCGGTTGCCTGTAACCGGGGTGAGCCCATTTTCCGGCGGCATTGTTTAGTTTCTCAACTTTGTTCCAGTCAGTATTTGTCAAAAGGGCTTTACTACCGCCAAAACAATGATGGCCAGAAAAATTAAAACCGGTGCCTCATTGATAAATCGATAAAACCTCGGACTATGGCGATTTTCATTTCTGGCAAATCGTTGCATCAGTACATAGAGATAACCGTAGTAGCCATATACAAACAGAACCAGTGTCAGTTTGGCGTGCAGCCAGCCTGACGCCGCCAGCCAGCTACTGCCGTAGTTGTAGATCAGAGCTACACCAAACACCAGGGTCAATATGGCGAATGGCAGCACAAACCACCACAGGCGTCGTGCCATAACGTTGAATTGATTGCTGATTTCTTTGGAATCGGTTTGTGAGTGATAGACAAACAAGCGCGGTAGGTAAAAGATACCCGCCATCCAGGCTACCATAAAAAATATGTGCAAGGCTTTGAGCCAGAGTATGGTCATATTGATGTCCTTTTGCGTTAATACTCTTTGCGGTATAGATAACTGCGCACCGCATCCCAGGTTATTACGCCGACAATAGAAGCCGGTGTTGCCCCCTGAACGTATACTGCACCTTCACGTCGGTTTTGCAATATCTCATAGACTTCCGCCAGGGTCGCTTGCGAAGATACCCCCTGCATGGGAAAGAAGCGCAACGGGTTTTCTTCTCTGTTGAGGCTGTAATCATATTGTACCAGATGATATTGCACATCAATTTCGTAGGTTGATTTTTGCACTACCGGGTGAGTCGGTGCCGTATCGAGGAAATCCAGTATGTGTTTGTCGGTAGCATCAACGAACAGTTTGTATTCTCTGTCTACCAGTGCCAGAACTCCCACTTTTTGCAAGGTGGAGCGAATGGAAGACGTTGAATAAGGCAGGTTTTGATAGTCCAACTGACTGATAAAAATGGAGCGATTTTTGAAAAACTGATTGGCGGTAACATAGGAGGGCACAATCACCAGCATCGCAGGCAATACTACATCCACGGAGTTTGACAGCTCCATTACCGCCGAAAGTGCGGCCAGCGGGGCGTGAACCACCGAGGTTAAAAAAGCGGCAATGCCCAATATGGCAAAACTACTGGTAAGGTGACTGGGATCATCATAGGCCAACCCCAACGGATACATTAGAATCGCACCCAGCAAAGCGCCGAGTCCCAGTACCGGACCTATCAGTCCGCCCGGGATACCCAGACCGATAGCAAAGATAGTCAGAATAAATTTGGCCACAACAATGTACATTAACAGTTGTATATCCTGAGGTGCAGTTACAATCCAGTGTATGGCACTAAATCCGCTGCCCATGGCTTTGGGTACGAACCAGCCTACTAACCCGGTAATGATTCCGGCCAGTAACAAGCGATAGAACATACTCACGGGTCTGAACCAGCGAATAACATTCATAATTTGCATATTAAACAGGGTTGAGATACCGCCCAGCAAGGCGCCAAAGGCGATGAAATAAAGATACATCCAGGTGTCAAAGTCAGCGATGGTTAAAAACGCCAGTTCGTGATCATCGCCAAATACCAGTCGACTCATCACAGAGCCACAGGCAGCAGACAACATGATGGGAATAAAAATGTGGATTTTATATTCTCTTAGCACCACTTCCATAACAAACAACACCGCAGCAAAAGGGGTGTTAAACGACGCTGATATTCCCGCCGCGATACCACAACCGGTCAGGATCCTGATGCTGTTGTAAGGCAGTTTTAGCCAGTTGCCGATAAAACTGCTGCCGCCTGCGCCAAGGTGTACCGCAGGTCCTTCACGACCCACCGAAAAACCACTGGCCAGCGCCGCCATGCCACCAAAAAACTGATTTAAGGTATTTTTAAATGGCATCAGGCCGTTGTGGTTTTTGACCCGATAAATGACGTATGGAATGCCGGTGCGATAGTGTTTAAAGCGCGTTAACCTGGCGAATAAATAGATAAACAACGCGCCAACTATCGGGATTAGCAAGCGCATTTCTGGCTCAATAGAAGAAAAGTTATCGACTTCGTCCAGCCACAACAATTGCAGGCTTTCATAACTAAGGCGAAACAGAATAATTAAGGTGGCAGAGCTGACCCCCGCCAACACGCCCAATAAACTTAACTGCAGAGACGTGCGCGGATAAGACAGTGCCACACGCCATGACGCCAAAGAAAGGCGCTTTTTCATGGCTCGGAGCAGGACTTTTACCGGCATGGGCTGGACTTTTGCAAAAGGGTTTCCACTGACTTCGTTGAGTAATATTGGTATCACATATCATAGCAATAGGCGATACCAGATAGAACGCAAGTATATGAATAAATTCTATTTTTGTGGTCTGATGTGAATTGAATAAGCCCTTTATCGCTGTTTCGGGTGTGTTTATAATAGCCGCATGTGCATTTTTATCGGGACTTATTGCCGGTGCAGCTAAACCACCTCAAAGCGCGACTGGGCGCTTTTCGCTTCTATTTGGCGCTGATTGCCGTGATGTTTTTGTCAGGTTGGTTGGGCTATACCTGGTCAGGGCTGAAACACGAGCAGCAACAGGAAGAGATTCAAACCCTAAACCAGTCCATCAATAACCTGGTTACTGAAAACGATCGCTTAACACGAGATATCAATATATTGGGGGTCGATTTAGAAGTAGCCCGCCTGGCGGCAGAAGAAAATCGCAAGCGCTTTCAGCAGCAAATGAGCACCGAAAATGAATTGCGCCGCGAGTTGAGTTTCTATCAAAAAGTGATGGCTCCTGAGCTGGAACAGGATGGCTTTGTTATTGATTCATTTAATGTCGAGCCTACGGCCAGCGATGGCTTTTTTCGATACGCCATGATCCTGATGCAACAAGATCGGCATCGCACAACGGTTAAAGGCAGGGTAAAGATAAGCCTGGTGGGCAGTCACGCCGGCAAGCCCAGTGAGATTCAGTTAACTGACAGCATGACCGAGAATTCCGATGATATGGAATTTAGTTTTCGTTATTTTGAAGTACTCAAAGGCGAGTTTTCTATTCCTGATGACTTTGCACCCGAGCTTATTGTGGTGGAGTCTTATCTGAAGGACAAGAAGTGGGGCAGCGATTATTTGAAGCGCACCTTCGAATGGCAACTCAATGAGTCAGCAATCAGTGAATAACTTCAACAGCAACAGGCAAAACATCCTGCTGCCGATGTTTTTATTGCTCTTCCTGGGGACGAGTACTTTTGCTGCATGGGCCAAACCAACCATGATTTGGTTGCGCCCCAAGTCCTATGGCGTGGTGGTGGTCGGCACCAGAATCGTTGCCGGGCCGGAGTTGCAATTTATGCGTTGGCTGGCAGACCGGTTGCCCGAATATGAACATCAATTTGAGTCCTATCCACTAAAACGCAACTGGCATCTGATAAAGCACAATCGGGACCCGCAACAAGCCTATTGTTTCTATGGCGCCACGCACAATGTTGATCGGGAGACATCGGGAGTATTCACCGAACCGACAACGGTATTATTACCTTACCCTATCGTGGCAAAGCAGGGGAGCCTGGACGCCTGGCTGGAAAACGACATGATATCCGTGGCGACACTGATGCAGGCCGGAAAAAGCACCGCCTTGTTTAATGGTGTGACAAATATGTGGACATCCGTTGTAGAGCAGTATTCCGATAGTCAGCAACAGGTATTTACTCTGGATGCCGGTGAGCGGGATGTGGGTATGTTAAGTGCAGAACTGCTCAAGAAGGGACGCATTGATTTTGCCTTTGTGGGGTCCGGTCAGCAGGAGATCAGCAAGATTGAATCTAAACTGGCCATGAAGTTGAGTGTCTATCAAACACGAGAACTGGCGGATAACGTGGTGGCAGGTAATCGCCTGCTATGCGAAAAGTCCGTGTTGGGCCAGAATATTGCCGAAAATCTTAACAAGATCTTGTTCGGTATTCAGCAAAGTGCCGACGTTAATCGCGAATTTCGCGACCTCAACTTTGAGGTGATTGGCTATCATCCGTCATTGCGTCCGGCTTTTAACTATCATTGGCAACAACATTTTGCGACTAACTAAAGTCAATGAGTTACAGGTGGGTCACCCGATGAAACAAGAAATCAAAGCTCCTCAGGAACTACTCGCAGCACAGCGTCTGGCAAATGTTACTGACACAGCAATTCGCATTCCGGGAATCGGCATCAATGTGGGGTTGGATTTTCTGATAGGCCTTATCCCGGGGATAGGTGATGCTGTCATGACTTTTGTGGCGCTGAGAATTGTCTATCTGGGGCGCAAACTGGGTATGCCTAAAGCGTTGCAACGCAAGATGGTACGCAACAGTTTGTTGGATTTCGCCTTTGGCTTTATTCCTGTGGTGGGTGATATCGTGGATTTATTTTACAAAGCCAATAAGCGCAATGTGCGTATTATGGAACGCTGGTGGCTGGCTCAGCATCAGGTTGATTTAAAGCAGCAGACGCAGGCAAAACTGGATGCCTGGCAAGAAACGCAGCAATAGTTGACTGGTTTACTCAGGTATTAGATAATTCGCCACGCTTTGCATTTGTCATTAAATGCGTTTTGTTGTTGTTTTTTCCGAGGTATTAATGTCAGCCACTTCTGAGTTTCCGATTAATTTTTCTGATGCAGCCGCTTTAAAAGTCAAAAGCCTGATCGAAGAAGAAGAAAATCCTGAGCTTAAGTTGCGTGTTTACGTGACCGGTGGTGGCTGTTCTGGCTTCCAGTACGGCTTTACTTTTGATGAAAAGGTCAACGACGGCGACATGGTGATTGAGAAAGAATCGGTTTCTTTGGTGGTCGACCCGATGAGCCTGCAATATCTGATGGGGGGAACGGTAGATTACACGGAAGGTTTGCAAGGCGCCCGTTTTCTGGTGGATAACCCCAATGCTGAGACCACCTGTGGTTGTGGTTCTTCCTTTAGTATCTGATCTGCCATTCCATATCATCTGTCCATTTCTGACAAATTGTTACCAGCACGGCCTGTAGTAGCGATTTGACACATTTTAGTCAGCTAATTGACCAATTTTAGATAGTTTTTCTGGTCATTTGTCTTAATATATTACCTGCTCTGGAACATCGCCTGCCATCGCTCGGGGTGATGTGTGTCACCTGTTTTTATTCGCAAGGAATGTACATGTCTCGCTTAATTACACGTTTTCGTCAACAACCTGTCTGGATTGCACTAATCATAAGCCTGTTTCTGGTGCTGTGGATCGCCTCCGGCATGGTTTCAGGTCAAACCGAAGGGCCCGTTAAAGAGAAACAGGATGCGTTGCTACAAAAGGTAGAAGTAACCACCTTTGTAGCAGACAACGTGAATAAAGAAGTGTCCATTTATGGCCGCACCGAGCCAGACCGCATGGCCACGTTAAGGGCCGAGGTTGCGGCCCAGGTAACGGAGATTTTGGCGTCGGAAGGGGCCAGTGTCAGCGCCGGACAACTGTTATTCCGGTTGGATGAAAAAGACCTTAAACAGCAGGTTCGTTCCGCACAGGCGACGGTGAAGCAACGGGAGTTAGAACTGCAGGGTGCAGAGTCTCTGAAACAAAAAGGTCTGCAGTCGGAAGTGACGATTGCCCAGTCGCTTGCCAATCTGGAGTCGGCCAAATCGCAACTGATTGCACTGCAAATCATGTTGCAAAATACTGAAGTTAAGGCCCCTTATGCCGGTGTATTGAATACCCACGCTGTTGAGGTAGGTGATTACGTCAAAGTGGGTGATCCGCTGGCCACTTTGGTGGATTTAGATCCGTTAGTAATACGTGCCGATGTCACCGAAAATGACATTGCGGCGTTACGCAAAGGGCAATCAGCCCAGGCGCGTCTGGTTTCCGGTCGTCAGGTATCGGGGCAGGTGCGTTACATTGCCAGTGTGTCCAATGAGGGCACCAATACCTTTAAGATTGAAGTTGCTGTGCCAAATCCGGAAGGACAATATCTGGCCGGTATGAGCACACAACTGGTTATCCCGCTGGAAGAAACGCTTGCCGTCAGAGTTACACCAGCCGTGATGTCATTAGATGAGCGTGGCGAGCTGGGGGTTAAAACCGTAGATGCTGACGACACAGTGCATTTTGTGCCTATCAATATGGTGAAAAGTGATAACGAAGGCGTTTGGTTGAGCGGTTTAGGTCATCAGGCGGATATCATCACGCTTGGTCAGGGCTTTGTGCGCGATGGCGACAAAGTAGAAGTGGTGCGAGCTTCCGATATCGTACAGGTGAAATAACATGCGCAGTATTATTTCTTCATTACTGACCCGCACCCGCACGGTGCTGATGATCTTTTTGTTGTTGCTGATTTCCGGCACGGTGACTTACATCAATATTCCTAAAGAATCGAATCCCGATGTACCGATCCCCTTTATCTACGTCTCTATTGTACACGACGGTATTTCTCCTGAAGATGCAGAGCGGATGTTGGTCAAACCGATGGAAAAGGAGCTGCGTTCCATTGAAGGGGTGAAGGAAATGACGGCCAACGCCGGAGAAGGACACGCCAGTATTACCCTGGAGTTCTTGGCCGGTACTGACTCTAAAGTGGCACTGGCGGATGTCCGCGACAAGGTGACGGTGGCCAGAGGGAAACTGCCTTCAGATTCTGAAGAACCCACTATTCACGAAGTCACGATGGCCGGCGAACAGCCGGTGGTGACCGTGGTGTTATCGGGTGAGGTCAGTGAACGGGCCCTGATCAGCCTGGCTCGCGAGTTGAAGAATCGCCTGGAAGGCATCAAAGAAGTATTAGAAGTAGAAGTGGGTGGCCAGCGGGAAGACCAGGTGGAGATCATCGTCGATCCGCTGCTTCTGGAAAGCTATGGACTGGATCAAAACGACATACTCAATCTGTTATCCCGCAACAACCGACTGGTACCTGCCGGTACTCTGGACACCGGTGCCGGTAGTTTTGCCGTTAAAGTTCCTTCGGTATTTGAATCGGTGAAAGACATTTTTGAGCAGCCTGTAAAAGTGGAAGGCGACCGGGTTATTACCTTTCAGGATGTTGCCACCATTCGCCGCGCGTATAAAGATGCCAACAGTTTTGCCCGGGTCAATGGTAAATCATCGGTGTCGCTGGAAGTCAAAAAGCGTCCTGGCGAGAACATTATTGATACCGTGGCAAAGGTTAAAACCCTGATCTCGGCTGCCCAACAAATGCCCTTGTGGCCTAACAGTGTGCAGGTGGCCTACACCGGAGATCAGACGAAAGATGTTTTGTTGATGCTCAGCGATCTGCAAAACAATGTCAGCACAGCCGTATTACTGGTGGCGATTGTCATTGTCGCTATTTTAGGTTTGCGCACGGCGGCACTGGTGGGCATCGCCATCCCCGGCTCATTTTTAACCGGCATTTTGTTAATTTCCCTGTTTGGCTACACCCTGAATATGGTGGTGCTGTTCTCATTAATTATGGCGGTAGGCATGTTGGTGGACGGTGCCATCGTGGTGACAGAATACGCTGACCGGTTAATGAGCGAAGGGGTTGATCGCAAACAGGCCTATGCAGGAGCTGCACAGCGAATGGCCTGGCCGATTATTGCCTCAACGGCGACCACCCTGGCGGCATTTGCGCCACTGATGTTCTGGCCCGGCATGATGGGCGAGTTTATGAAGTATTTGCCTTTTACGCTGATTGCCACACTTTCTGCCTCGTTGCTGATGGCACTGATATTTGTGCCGACGCTGGGCACTATCATCGGCAAGCCGCGTTATATTACGCCGCAGGCCAAGGCGCAAATGATTCAGGCTGAAGAAGGGGACATTCGCACCCTGACCGGCTTTACCGGAAAATATGTGCGAGTATTGGATAAACTGATCTATCACCCGTGGAAAGTGCTGCTGTCGGCTATCGTTATTGCGGTATTGTCTTATACCGCCTACGGGGTTTCCGGACTTGGGGTTGAGTTTTTCCCTCATGTCGACAGCCCTGGTATTAACATTAATGTGCGCTCTCATGGTGACTTATCTATCTATGAAAAAGATGCGGTGGTGCGCAAAGTGGAAAATCGCTTACTGGATTTAGACGAAGTGGAAACCCTTTACGCCCGTACCGGCGGCGATCAGGTGGGCTACCTGCGTCTGAATCTGGTGGACTGGCAATATCGTCGTCATTCCGATGAGATTCTGAAAGAAGTACAACAGCGTCTTCGGGATTTACCTGGGCTGGATCTGGAAATATCACCAGATCAGAATGGTCCACAAAGCGGTAAAGATTTGCAAATTCAGTTAGCTTCCCGGTATCCGGAGTTGCTGGATGAAGCGGCACTGAAAATTCGCCGGGCCCTGGATGCCAACGAGAGTTTTACCGCGGTCAGTGATACTGCCACAAAACCCGGACTGGAATGGATGCTCAAAGTGGACCGCAGCGATGCCGCCCGGTTTGGAGCGGATGCTACCCTGGTGGGTAACACTGTACAGTTTGTGACGGCCGGATTAAAAATTGGCGAATATCGCCCTGATGATGTCGATGATGAAATAGACATTCGCGTGCGCTTCCCGGAAGAAGACCGCTTTATCGGCAAACTGGATGAGTTACGGGTAAAAACCGCTTCGGGACTGGTGCCGATTTCAAATTTTGTAGAGCGTAAAGCACAACCCAAAACCGATCTTATCCGACATATTGATAGCCGAAGAGTTATTCGGGTTGAAGCCAATATGGTACCGGGTATTTTGCTGGATCACGAATTACCCAGGTTGCAGGAGCAACTGCCGGATTTGGATATTCATCCTGATGTTGAAATTACCATAAAGGGCCAAAATGAGCAGCAACAGGAATCACAGGACTTTTTGGGCAATGCCTTTTTAGTGGCACTGTTTGTAATGGCCATCATTCTGGTTACCCAGTTCAACAGTTTCTATCAGGCCTTTTTGATTTTAAGTGCGGTGCTGTTTTCCACGGTGGGAGTGTTCTTAGGGTTGGCCATTGTGCAAAAACCGTTTGGTATTGTGATGTCAGGCATTGGGGTTATTTCATTGGCGGGGATTGTAGTAAACAATAATATTGTACTCATCGACACCTACAATATTCTGCGGCGTGAAGGAATACCGGCGATGGAGGCCATTTTGCGCACCGGCGCGCAGCGTCTCAGACCGGTATTGATGACCACGGTGACCACGATTTTAGGCCTGTTACCTATGGTGTTGGAGGTGAATATCGATGTCATCGGCCGCAACATTGAGTTGGGCGGGCCTTCTACGCAATGGTGGTCGCAATTGGCTACGGCAGTAGCAGGAGGTCTGGCATTTGCTACACTATTAACATTAGTATTGACGCCTTGCTTGTTAGCCTTAAAAGTTAAACGAGACTTGCGCAAGCAAAGTGTATCCTATGCTGAAAATACGTCTGAGCCAGTGCCTCAGGTCGCAAAATAACACATAACACAGAAGGAATTTTCATGTTAAAGCTTTATGGCTCCACCACGTCACCTTATGTGCGTCGGATTCGTATGTTGTTGGCCAATGTTGAGCATGACTTTGTCAACATGCAGATTTTCTCCGGCAAAGACCGCGATTACCTGATGTCAAAAAACCCGACGTTAAAAATTCCTATGCTGGAAGATGGCGACGATGTCATTTACGACTCCCGGGTGATTTTTCGGTACCTGGTGGAAAAATACAGTTTACCGGCATTAACCTGGAATCAGGAAAATTTGCTGACGGTTATCGACTCTATCAATGACTCGCTGGTGCAACTGTTATTGTTACAGCGTTCCGATATCGAGTCCGACGATGACAAATTATATTTCAGGTTGCAGGATGAACGCGTCAGTCACGCCTTTTCACATCTCAATAATGCCGTAGAACAGGGGGCTTTTGAACATTGGGAATACCCTGAAATCTGCCTGTTTTGCCTGTTGGACTGGACGGCTTTCAGACAACTGCACGAACTGGCCAGTTATCCCGCCTTACTGGGGTTTATGAGCCAGCACAAAGCGCGAATCGAAGCTTCGTCTACCGATCCCCGGGAGTGAAGCTGTGCTTTCCGGCATGCATCACGTGGCCATAATCTGTTCAGATTATGGCCGTTCTAAACACTTCTATACTGAAGTGTTGGGATTGCGTGTCATTGCTGAGAATTACCGGGCAGAACGCGATAGCTACAAACTGGATCTGTTATTGCCCGATGGTACCCAAATCGAACTGTTTTCCTTTCCTGAACCACCCGAGCGACCGTCTCAGCCGGAAGCCTGTGGTTTGCGACACATAAGTTTCAGAACAGAAAGCCTGCAGGACAGTATCCGTCACCTTAAGCAGCGGGATATTGAGGTAGAGCCGGTCAGGATTGACCCCTATACCGGCGCCAGTTTTACCTTTTTTCAGGACCCTGATGGTTTGCCGCTTGAACTATATGAACTCAAAAGACCCTAGGATAATTGAAACTTAAGACCCGTGTTTCGGTAAAAAATAGTTGCTAAAAGAATGTGGTTTAAATCACTCTGCAATATACTGAATAGTATGCTCAACGCGGAGATGAATTCAGTGGATGCCAATACTGACAGGGTCGTACCAGATAAATACAAAAAATTGCAGAAAGAATGGAAAGTGTACGAAAGGATATGGAGTTCGGCTCACTACTTTCTTGGGCTGGCTGCTACGATCCTTGCATTCCTGGCTACCACAAAAGGAACTGCTGGCACTACAGAAGATTCCAATCTGATCACCACTTACACCTTATTGTCAGGCGTACTTGCTGTCACTCTCACTTTTTTAAGTCCTGCTTCACGCAGAAAAGCCTACACAGAATCCTGTGATTTGATGCGTATCGCCAGATTGAGGTATGAAACAGAAGAGACCATGACGGTGAAAGATCTCAATGATGTTGTTCAAAAAGCGCAGGAGATAATTGCTAAACGTTGAGCCTGAGGCCCGGATGAGTTTATTTACACTTTGATGTAATACCAAAACAATGTGTATCAACAAATCTGCTTTGGTACGTTATCCGACCTGGAGTTTGCATTATTACACCCCGATATACCTCGTTTGCTATAGGTTCCTACACCACAATTGTTTTTGACGCGTTCTGTCAGGCTATCTATGATTAGATTTAGACAGGTGATTGTGGAATTCTAAATGCACATGCGTAGTGCGCTCAGGTTGGCGTGTGATATATATAGCGGAATAATGCGGTCCGTTGTCTGGTGTCCGGTTGTGCTGTTTTGTTCTGTACAAAGTCAGGCACAAATGTTCTTCGAAAGTATCGGCAATGCTGAGCTCATCCCGGACAACGTGGTAACCGATATTGCGCAGGATAAACAAGGGTTTCTGTGGATCGCTACCGCTGCCGGAGTAGTGCGTTACGATGGCTACCGCTACAAGTTATATTCGCACAATGCCTATGACAACACCTCCATTGGAGGCAATTTCGTGCGCAACATCAATGTCTTTGATGATGGTACGGTATGGTTATCTACCGAGCCCGGCGGCGTGTCCATTTATAATCCCGAATCAGAGGGCTTTACCCGATTATTTAGCGAGCAGTTTCTTTTGGAAAACCCGGACCTTTCCAGTGTCGCTCAAATTTTACGGGATCAACAAGATCAGATTTGGTTAGCCACTAATACCGGGCTTTTCCTGGCGACACTTCAGGGAGAACTGCTGGCTCATTATACGGTTGAACATGGCATTCCTCACAATGGAATTCGTGCATTATTACGAGACAAAAACGGTGAAATTTGGGTGGGGACCCGCGCTGGACTGGCGCGTTATTCCAGAGCGAACAATGTTTTTGAGCGGGTAACCGCCAACAATGCGGATGTTAAAAATCTCTATATCAGAACACTGTTTGAAGATGATATGGGGCAAATCTGGATTGGTAGTAATGCTTCTGGATTATGGCGCTTCGATCCCGACAGTGGACTTTTATTACAGGCGCTGGCAGAACAGCCAGAAGAGTATCAAAAGAGCACTATTTACGATATTTTTCAAAAGGATGATAAGGAAATCTGGGCCGCGCGATTTGGTGGAATAGACCGAATCGCTATCAAAGATGGGCGCTGGTTGTCTCGCAGTATTCACGATCCGTCCGACAGTTTCAGTCTGGCTAACAATGATATCCGCACCATGCTCAAAGACCGCTCTGGCTTAGTGTGGATTGGCGGTTATGGGGGTGGTGTACAGCGGGTGTTAGGTGACCAGGACTGGGTTAAAACCCTGAGATTTAGCTTACTGACTGAAAATGCCCTCACTGAACCTAATGTCAGTAGTGTCCTGGCATTGTCCTCTGGCGATATTTGGGTGGGTACTCGCGGTGGTGGAATCAATGTTGTTAAGTCCGGGCAAGGGGTAGTTGGCAGCCATAAACCGGAAATCAATGTTGCCGGTAAATTGCAATCTGGCTGGATAACGGCAATGGCAGAAATGTCCAATGGTGAAATTTGGGTGGGGGTTAATCCGGGACAGCTGTATCGATATAACCCGTTCAGTGACGAGTTTTTCTTATATACCCAAAAACAAGGATTGCCCAGAGTCAACATTCGGGCGATACGACCTTCTGTTAATGGCGGAGTATGGGTGGGCACCAATTCAGGATTAATTTATTGGCAGCCAGATACTGATCAGTTTATTCGTTACCCTATGCAGGATGGTAATGTCATGCGGGATGGCATTAACGCCCTTCACGAACAGGAAAACGGACAATTACTGGTAGCCACAGGGGCAACGGGATTGTACGTGGTGAAACCGGGGACAGAATACCTGGTAGCGGTTGATGGGCAAGATGCAAACGGCCGACTACTCAATACCATTAGTATTGTCGGCTTGTTATACGACAGCCAGAAACGCTTGTGGCTGGATACGCCAGCAGGTCTTCATCTTGCTATATTTGATGACGTCGGGATCGCCCGGCTGGAAAACCACAGTGAAAAAGCCGGCTTTGGTGGCCGCCCTATGGGCGCAAATTTGCTGGAAGACAAGTTGGGTAGGATCTGGAGCCCTACTCATGTCTATGAACCAGAATTAGCGAGAATGACGCCATTGCAAAGAGCGGATGGTGTCGATATTGGTACCAACTGGTTTCGGTCGTACACCAGGACATCGCATGGAGAGTTTTTGTTTGGTGGTAGTCGGGGCCTGATGATGGTGAAGCCGGAGCGCTATTCATTATGGGGTTATCAGCCTGCTGTTGTGGCTTCTGAATTGTGGATTGACGGTGAATTAGTCAATAGCGGACGGCTGGCACAGGATGGCTTGACCTTAGAGCCGGGCCAACGGCGCTTCAGTATCGAGTTTGCGGCACTGGATTTGTCAGCACCGGACAAAAACCGGTATCGGTACCAGCTAGTGGGTTATGATCGCAACTGGACGCAGGTAGATGCCACGCGCCGCATTGCCAGCTACAGTAATCTCTGGCCCGGAGAATATATTTTTCAGGTGGAAGGTACCAATCGCACCGGTCAAAAAAGCAATCAGAATCTGACCTTTAGCGTCTACATCAAGGCACAATACTGGCAAACTGGTTGGTTTATCGGACTGTGTATATTTCTGGCAATCTCACTGTTTTACGGTGGCTTTCGGATCCGCACACAATGGATCAAAGCCAGGGCGAGAGCGCTGGAAAGTCTGGTGGAGGAGCGCACTCAGGAGCTGAAAAAAGCCCAGGCTGATTTCATCGAACAGGAAAAAATGGCTTCTCTGGGGGGGCTGGTGGCAGGGGTTTCTCACGAAATTAACACCCCAATGGGCATTGCTTTAACCGCTGCTACCGCACTGTATGATGATTGTCGCTGGTTGGAGAATAAAGTCAGTGAAAACAGGCTGAAGCGCAGCGATTTGGAAAAGCACCTTAATAAGCTGCGGGAATCCAACAAGATCATTTTAAGTAGTCTGGAGCGGGCCTGTGCATTAACTGCCAGTTTTAAACAAGTGGCAGTGGATCAAACCAGCGAACAGCGCAGAGAATTTGAACTTAAAACGCTACTTCAGGATATTCAGCGTTCGCTGAATTCCTTGTATTCAAAAAAAGGCCACAAGCTCATCATTGAATGCCCGGATGGAATTAAGCTGGATAGTTATCCTGGGGCACTGTTTCAGATATTTACTAATCTGGTCAATAATTCGGTGTTACATGGTTTTGCTAATAACAAACGGGGCAGTATTACTATCAGTGCCAAAAAGCAAGCAAATATGCTGTTTATCGAGTATCGAGATGACGGTGTTGGCATGACCGCCGAAGTGAAGAAAAAAGCCTTTGAACCCTTTTTTACTACGCGCCTGGGGGTAGGCGGTTCAGGCCTGGGGATGCACCTGGTTTACAACTATGTTTCGCAGGTACTGGGCGGTAAAATATCCATAAAAAGCGCTCCAGGAGAGGGATTTACCTGCTATATCGAATTACCATTTTTTGCTCCCACGAAAAAAGGCCAATAAGCTTATTGTTACTTTCAGGCTGTGATTACTTGTGCAGGGGCCAGAAAATACATTTGTTGTGGATCGTGGTTTTTCACCGATAAGACCCCGCGTGACTGAACGGCAACCTGATCGCCCAACTGATTTAAGGTGTTCTGAGATATATTTATTCTGCCAGGCTCGCTGGCGCTTTCCATACGGGCTGCCAGGTTAACAGTATTGCCCCAGATGTCGTAACTGAACTTGCGCTTGCCAACTACGCCCGCCATTACCGGACCGCTGTGAATGCCGATGCGAATATCAAATACACATAGTCCCTTAGCGGGGTTACTGACTTTCAACTCTTCGCCTATCTCCAGCATTTTTAACGCCAACTGCACGCACTTTTGTGCGTGATCGTCGCTGCGAACGGGCAACCCGCCCGCCACCATGTAGGCATCGCCTATGGTTTTAATCTTTTCTAATCCCAGTTCCCCGACAGCCTGATCATAGCGCTCGAAATAGGCATTGAGAGAGTCCACCAAAACCTGAGGCGAAACCCCTGAGGCAATGCGGGTAAAGCCGACAAAATCAGAAAATAACAAAGTGGCGCACTGGTAATGTCTGGCCTGAGTATGGCCCTTTTCTTTCAGCTCAATTGCGGTGTGTTCCGGCAATATGTTGAGAATGATCTTCTCTGACTTTTCTTTCTCTGCACTGAGCTCCTGAGTGCGTTGCTGAATGAGTTTTTCCAGCCAGGCATTTTTGCCCAAGCCCTGTATGCGCGACAGCACGTGGTCAGGGTCCGGACGCAAGCGAAAATTATCACTGCGCTGTAACATCAGTATTTTATCCGCGTGGTCAATTAGCACCAGGGTAGGCAACAAGGTGTCCTGGCCAAAACGGCTCAGCCCGGCCAGCGAGCCGCCTTCGTGCACCAGTTTATATTTTGACGAAAAGCTGAAATCCCGATCTACCAGGTAATCACAGGCCACATCGTATTTTGCCGCCAGCTTTTGCATTTCCTCATGGGGCTCAGTACTGACAAAGGCCAGGTGAATGCCTTCATCCTGAATTTGTTTGTAATGAGCCATCAGCACGGCTATTTGTGCCGTACAAAATGGGCACCAGTTACCGCGGAAAAAATAAAATAGTATTGGCCCCTGGCTCATTGCTTTTCGGGTGATCGGGTTGCCTTGGGGATCATCAAACACAAAACCCGGAAACTGATTACCTTCCTCCAGACCCGTTAGTTGCAAGCGCAACTTAGGTAATACCCGGGTTAACAACCAAACCAGGCAAAGATGCAAAAAAGACACGGCTATGGGTAACAGATTGTGTAACCAATGATTTGATACAGAGAGGGTCAGCAACACAAAACTACTCAGCATAACCAGCAGTAACGTGTTTTGGCGGGAGCGGGTTTCTACCTGTCGTTGCTGATTATTGATAAGGGTGTAAATGGGAAACACACTGTTTATCAGAACAAACCCTAATCCGGGCCAGGAAAAATTAAAATACAGCCATAACATCAGGAGTGGGCTACTGGCAAAAGTCAGCAGCATAACCGGTACAATCAGGGCATTTTTTATTCGCTGTTGTAATTTAAATGCCCGTGTCATGGTTACTATCCCGTCCAGTTGTTATTGGTCTTTGAGCCAGCCCTGGTTAACGGCGATTTCAATTTGTGCGCAAACATACTGCCAGATGGCCGGTGCAATCTCTTCCAGGTATTGATTGCGTTTTAACACCTGAGATTTTTTAACACCGTGTTTGGCCCAACTTCCGCCTTCGTTTTGCATGTTTTGCAGCAGCGGCAAAATACGGTCCATGGCTTTGGCGAATCTGGCGTCGGCTGTTGTTGCCTCTTCAAACTCTAACCATAAAGAACGGTATTCCTGGAATTGGCTTTCAGGCAGTAATCCAAAAATGCGATTGGCGGCGGTTAATTCCTTGCCATGCTGCGCATCCAGATCACCTTGCTCAGAAAAGGCGAAGGTATCACCGGCATCGATTTCCACGATATCGTGTATTAGCAGCATTTTAATAACCCGCAGTAAGTCCACCTCTTCTGCGACGTGTTCCTGAAGGATGGGGGCCAACATGGCAATGTGCCAGCTGTGTTCCGCGCTGTTTTCCTGGCGATTATTATCGGCTTTCACCAGCGCCTGACGGTAAACGGCTTTGAGTTTATCCAGTTCCAGAATGAAGTTGAGTTGTTGTGCTAGTGCATCCATGAAATTTCCTTTAATTAACCGGGGCAGTGGGGGGCAATGGCGATTTTTGAATCTTTTGAAACAGCCAGCCAATTCCCACCAGAGACAAACCTAAGCCTATAAATGACAAGGCTCTGTACAAGCCTTCGAGGTTAGCCATATCCACCAAAAAGGCTTTCAGAACCACCATTGCCAGCAGTCCAAAACCGACTTTCTTAATAGTGTTATTGCCTTTCAGGTGTGCCATAAAAATACTTGTGGTTGCCAGTAACAACCAGACGAACGAGTAAGTATACAGCTCTGAGTCAGAAGTTTCAGCCAGCAGGTTTATGCTACCGCCCTGAAACTGGTTGCGGATCATGCCATTGACAAATAAAAACAGGTACACGCCGGCGATGGTTTGCGCCGGTTGTTGTAGCAGGGTTGGCAACAGGCGAATGCGAATTAATCCGATGAGTAGTAAGGCCGGTAAAGCCCATAAGGGGAGCAGCCAGTTAATGATACCTGTGCCAACAGCAATATCGGAAAAATACGGGGAGCCATACACTGTAATACCTAACTGCAGTAATAAGCTTAAGGTCAGCAGTCCAAGTCCGGCCAACTGATACAGGGATTTTCCTGTGCTGGACGCCTGCATTCGCCATAGATAGACGCAACCCAATAGCATCCAGTTGAATGCCAACAACACACTTTCATTAAAGGTCAGATCACCGGGGATCGGGTAATGGCCCACGAGCAACCAGGACGTCTCTGTGGTCACGAACAATGCGATCAGATGCAAGATGGCACCGGTTATCCAACTGCGCAATTTCGCAGAGTCACTGTAGCGATAGGCCAGAGCAAGGGCACAGACAGCAAGCGGGTAAACAATGAGTGTCCAATGCAGGGTAAACAAGGTTTCGTCGGCATAGTTATCCAGCCAGGGGCTTAAGGTTAACCGCAGGGTGGCGATACCAATAGCCACTTTAAATAACCAGTCAGGCAGAGCCACCAGGTATTTTCGGGTCAGGTAACACATGCTGGTGACCTGCACCAACAAGGCTAATGTCAACAGGCTCTTGCTCAGAACAAGGGTCAGACACAGGGTGACACAGGCATTACACAGAATCAGCCAACTCACTTTATGCAAATGATTGGCCGCTCTGGTAGCCACATAGCAACTGATAGCTGCCAGGAGCAGTAATTCTGTGATCCAAACCGGGTTGAGTATGCTGTTGGCAGTAATCGGAGACCAAAAATAACTCAGACTGTAGCTGCTAATCGGGGCTAAAACCAGCAGCAACAGATAGGCGATTCTGTCGGGATAAACTTTGCTCATTAGCGCTGCGTAGATGACAAACACAAGCGCCAGTATTTGTGCGAACAAATAGCCACTGCGGAAGGGAAACAGGTTGTCATTTAAATCGACAGGGACAGCGAATAAATATAATGAAAACAGCGCAAACATTAGCGCCAAAAAGGGCCAGCTATCAAGTGCGCTGTATCGGACTGCACTGACTAATAACACCGAGCCCAACACCAGGTTAACCAGTGTCAGATTAATATCGCTGCTGAATTGCCAAAGCACAAAGCTCAGCAGTATGACGCAAAACAATATCGGAAGGTGCTCTTTGCGGGGCATTAACAAGGTGTGTACCGGAAGTGCCTGAGTCAGTGTTTTTTGTAATCGCCAACCCATTAAATCGGACAAAATAAACAGATAAATCGACAACAGTGCGGTGATTAAAACGATCAGAATGTCCGTCTCTTTTGCGAATGCTGTTGCCGCAGCAAACCACACAAAATGGCCAATCAGAGCCTGCCACCAAAGCCAGGATTTTGATACCCGCTGACTTACCCAAATGGCGGCTGCAGAAATAAAACAAACATAAAGCAACAACAAGGTAATATTGGCAGAGTCGGAGGAGACCAACACTGGTACCAGATAAGCGCCAATAATACCCACCACCGCCATGATTGGCCCGTAGCGCAACGCCAAAGAGATGGCTGATAACGATATGATGGCCAGTAAGCCGAACGCCACCGGATTAGCAATAAACTGATAAACATCCCAGGCCACCATAGTCATGGCAAAGCAGGTAATACTGCCGTCACTGGCAATAGCCGCCACCACATGACTGGAATGAATGGCAAAACGTTCCGCGTGGCGATTCAGATATTCTGCCAGCGCTACCAGTGCAATACCAAACAGGGCGCCGCCTGTGACTCTCAGAGCGGGTGAAATTAAATTAGCCTCTATTGCATAGCGGGCCAGAAATAGTCCGCCCAACGCCAGTACCAGGCCGCCCAACCAGAGAAATAGATTTTTTCTCAACCAGATTTCCAGGTCGAAACCTTGCTTGCTGGTGGAAGGTGACACCTTGGTCTTAGCTACTTTTGAGGACTCGGTGACAGATGCCGGTGCTGGGTTTATCTTTGTTGCAGCATGCTCAGCATCAACAGGTGGCGTTACCTTATTTGAGGGAGTTGGATCTGTGGTTGCAATGGCGCTGATTTCGCTGGTGTCATTTTTCACAGCCATAGCGCTGATATCATCGGGGGGATTTTCCAGTCTGGCCATCTGAGACTGCAGTTTGTTGAGCTGGATATTGAGCAGCTCAAGTCGACTGGTGAGGGTTTTATTAACCTGCAACAACCGCTTGATTTGAGATTTGTTTTGGAACGAAATAATCGCCGCCACAAAAACAAATAATCCCACTAATAAAATTAAAACCATGACGTCCATTTTGTTTAACTCATAACGCTTTCCTGTTATTGATTCTACGCCTGAACAGAGTGAAATGGGAAAATATTTACTGGCGACATAACAAAATAAGGGGCTACACTGTTAACGCCAGCCACGTTTTAAGGAGAACTCTATGAGCCACACTCAGTCAGGTCGTTGTCAGTGCGGTAGTGTAAAGCTTGAACTCAATTTGCCGCATCCGCTCAAGTGCTATGCCCCAAGGGCCTGTGATTGTGATTTTTGCACCTGCAGAAATATCAGCTGGTTATCTGATCCTGAAGGAAAACTGGCGATTCGCGCTGATTCTCACATAGACAGATTAAAACAAGGCTCTGAGCAAGCTGAGTTTATCACCTGTCACCATTGCCATGACGTGGTGGCAGTGTGTTTAGCGATAGACGGGGGATACGTGGGAGCGGTTAACAGTCAGGCGCTGGATGAAAGTACTTCCTGTAAAGCTGCGCAGGTGGTGTCACCACAAAAATTGGCGGCAGAGGAAAAAGTGAAACGCTGGTCCCGCATCTGGATGCCAGTTACCTTCTGAGCAACTGCAAACGTATTCATCGGGTAAATGCAACAGAAAACACTAGTATTAGACTAAGCCTGACTGAACATAGTGCGTTTATTTGTGAATCATAAATACCTTGTTGCTCTCCTGTTTCCTCCCTTTCTGATAAGTGTCGTTACTGCCTGTTCGGCTCAAAAACCGCAGCAGGCCAGTGATGATAGGCAAAATAAGGCGATATCAGAAAATCAGACACCTAATAGAGAACTTCTGCATGTACCGTCACCACAGTGGCAGGATCAGATCATTTACTTTTTAATGACCGACCGTTTTAACGATGGCGACCCCACTAATAACGACATGGGGCGAGGTGAGTACGATCCGAGCAAGGAAAGCCACTATAACGGTGGTGATATCCCGGGTATTACGCAAAAGCTGGACTACATACAGGACTTAGGCGCAACGGCTGTGTGGCTAACACCGCCGGTCGCTAATCAGTGGTGGAGTAGTGACTCTGAATATTCCGGGTACCATGGTTACTGGGCCCGGGATTTTAAAAAAGTGGATGAGCATTATGGCACCCTGGAGGATTACAAGGCGCTTTCAGCGGCGCTGCATCAAAAGGGCATGTACCTGATTCAGGATATTGTGGTCAATCACAGCGGCATCTTTTTTGGTTATCAGGGGGAATACGATCCTGAAGATACCGCAAAAAACTTTGTGCTGTTGGAGCAGAGCTTTCAGGCCGCACCTGAGATGGCACCATTTAATAGGGTGAATCGTCTAAATCCGGAACATGCCGAAGCCGGTATTTACAACTGGACTCCTGGAACATCGAATTATCAGAGCCTTGAGCAGCAATTTACCTATCAATTGGGCAATCTGTCAGATATCAATACCAAGAATCCGGCAGTAATTGCGGCATTTAAAGATGCTTATCGCTGGTGGATGACTGAGGTAGGCGTAGATGCCTTTCGCATCGATACCGTTAAATATGTGGAGCACAGTTTCTGGCAGCAATTTCTGCACGATCAGGATGGCATTTATGCCCGGGCAGAGGCTCTGGGTAAAAATCATTTTTTAACTTTTGGCGAAGTGTTCGAAGCATCAAAACCATTCGACACGGAAGGCGAGAGTAAGGTTGTTAGTTTTTTAGGCAGCGAAGACAAACCTGAACTCAACTCAGTGATTGGCTTTCCATTGTACTTTGAAATTGGCAGTGTTTTAGGGGAAGGCAAGCCAACGGCGCAACTGGCTTTTCGGTTGCAGGCATTTATGGAGATGTATCCCGATCCCTATGTAATCCCTAACTTTATTGATAATCACGATACCAAGCGCTTTTTAGCGGGGGCCAGTGAAGCAGCATTAAAACAAGCACTGGCGTTGTTGTTAACTATTCCCGGTATACCTGTGATTTATCAGGGCACCGAGCAGGGCCACCAGGAATCAAGACAAGCCATGTTTGCCGGAGGCTTCCTCAGCGAGCAAGACCAGTTCAATCGCGACTCTGAGCTATTCCGCTATATCAAAGACTTAGCTGCAATACGCAAGGCCCATCCGATATTCAGCCGTGGTGACTTGACCTTGTTGGCGTCCAATCAATCCGGCCCCGGCGTATTGGTATACAAGCGTCAATATCAGGGGCAGACGGCTATCATGGTACTTAACAGCGCCGACCATGCTGTGTTGTTACATGGCGCAGAAACCGGGCTGCAAGCCGGTACGCAATTGCATAGCTTGTACCAAAACGTTGCGCTGACCACGCCTGAAATTGCCGCAGATGAGAACCTGTCGATGGAGTTGCCCGCCAGAGCGGTGGCAGTGTATTTGTCCTCTGATGAACCGCCACAAGCTTCGGAAAACAAGGCGCCTCAGGTTTCTATACATCTAGATAGCCCGATTGATGGCAAAGTGTTTGAACAGGATATCCTGGTATCAGGCACGTTTAGCGAAGCTGACGCGACCATTAAACTGATATTAAACGGCAACCTCGATACTGCGCAGCGGATTAAAACGGATCCCCAGGGGCGGTGGCAGGCAGTGATCCCGGTGCGAAATCTGGGTGAAACGCAATACGAATTACAGCTGTATGCTCCTGACCACAACTTTGTGTCGGACACGCAGCGATTTACTGCAAGCGTGTCTGAACCGCAAGTTCAGGTTATTGTGGCTGATGCCAAAGGCGATGACCGGGGTGAATCCGGGCACTATTTGCGACCACAACAAAAGGCCAGTGAGCAGCAGATGGACATATTGCAGGTGGATGCGCAAACGGCTGGCGCTAATTTAAAACTCACCCTGACAATGAGCCAGATAAGTGATTACTGGCTTCCGTCTAATGGCTTTGACAATACCAGTTTTACCCTGTTCTTTGATTTTCCTGAGCAAGAGGGCGCCCACACTCTGCCGCTGCTTAACGCCACTATGCCGGAAAATCGCAACTGGGATTTGGCGCATGTGGCCTATGGGTGGGGTAACTACATGTATCGTTCAGCCCATGCATCGGCTAATGAAATGGGCCAGAAGGTAGGCATTGCACCCCAGGTTAGTGTGGATAAAGATAGAGGTGAAATTAGCTTTTTCTATCGCGGCGAACAGTTTGGGGTCAGCGATTGGCAAGATGTGTTCATCTACCTGACCACCTGGGATATCTCAGGTGAAGGTGCCTACAGGGAATTGACGCCTGAGGGGGGCGAGTGGCAATTTGGCGGTGGCGAGCACCATGACGCCAAAATCATGGATTCGGTAAAACTACAGTTATCAGCGCTACAGTGACGCTTATCGGAGGCAAATTAATGAGCAGCAGAATTCTTTTAACACTTTGGTTTTTGATGGTGAGCACCCTGTGTCAGGCTGTTGAAGTGAGCAGCGGTACCTTAAAAAAGCTGGAGCCGTTTGGCTCTGAATTGTTTCCACAAAAAAACGTCTTTATCTGGTTGCCCGAAGGCTACAGCACAACTAAAAAATACGCAGTGTTGTACATGCACGATGCGCAAAACCTGTTTGATGCTGATACTACTTGGAATAAACAGGCCTGGGATGTTGATGATGTCGGTACTGAACTGATGGCACAGGGGCGGGTGAAAGATTTTATTGTGGTGGCGGCCTTTAATGGCAATCACAATGGTAAGTTTGCGCGTCGCAACGAGTATTTTCCGCAAAAGGTCTTCGAGAGCCTGACACCTCAGTGGCAGCAGCGCCTGGTCAGCGCCACAAGCTACAACCAGCCATTGTTTCAGGGGGAAATTCGCTCTGATGATTATCTCAAATTCCTGACTCAGGAATTAAAGCCTTATGTTGATAAGCACTATTCGGTTCACACCGACAAAGATAATACCTTTGTGATGGGTTCCAGTATGGGAGGCCTTATTTCCCTGTATGCCATCAGTGAATATCCCGATATTTTTGGTGGGGCTGCTTGTCTTTCGACACATTGGCCTGGCGGTAATCCTGAGGCTGACAGCCCCATTCCTGAGGCGTTTGCAGCTTACATGCGGGAAAATCTGCCAGATCCCGACAGCCATAAAATCTATTTTGATTTGGGCACGGAAACACTGGATCAATACTATCCACCATATCAGGCACTGGCGGATAAAGTGATGCGGGAAAAGGGCTATGATTATCAAAATTGGATCACCAATACCTTTGTAGGTGATGGTCACGAAGAGCGATTTTGGCAAGCGCGTTTACACATTCCTTTGTTGTTTTTACTGGGACAGTAAATATTTAACATTTTTGTTATACCTTATATCAATTAAATCAAGGGATTAACTGACAGCTGTAAATAAAAAGTAAACATATCTTGCCTGTTCGGGCGGATTTATTTGTGGTGCTTTTCTGGAAAAAAGTGAGCGCGGGCGTTAAAACGTCGTCCAAAATAACAATCACAAAAAATCTGAGAAGTATGAACATGTCCGAACAGGTCGAAACAGCAAAGATCCTCTCCCCTAAACGAAATACCAGCGTCGCTACAACGGTCAACCAGTTAGCTGAAGAGCAGTTAGCGCACTTTGGTATCGACCCTAAAACTGAATATGGCAAGTGTCTGTTTGAAGCGGCCGCGCACTTGTATCAGGCGCAGATTGATATTTCCAATCTGTGGCAGGTAACTTCTAAAACATTGGCCACTTTAGATCGCAAAGACAAAATTGCTTACTTCAATGCTAAGAAGTTTTTGAGTTTCCAAATTGCCAAGGTTCTGGATACCTTACAAAACCCGTTCCGGGCCACCTTCCAGAGTTTGCAGCAACAAACCGGCTCGCAAGTGGCAAAAACTCACTATCCCTTGTTTGATAACACTACCGCCTTATTTTCTGCGACACCGGTAGTAGTGCGCACGGCCACTTATGTCTATGCCTGTACCGAATGGGTTGACGACGCCTTCCAGGGTAAAGAGGCCACTCACCAGATTTATTCGCGCTTGTTAAACCCCACTAATATTTCTCTGGCGAACGCCATCGTAGAAATGGAAGCTGGCCCCTATGCAGGTGATTATCTGGCGTGGAACTTCAACTCCGGTATGGCGGCGATTGATGCCATGTTGTCTAACGTACTGGGCCACGGTGATGTGCTAATTGTATCGCGCAATGTGTACGGCGGTGTTTACCAGTTGTTACACGACTATTTTGCCAGAAAGAACCGCATGGACATCCAGATCGAATGGTTTGATGGCTATGACGCAGATACTTTTGAAAGCTTCATGAAGGACGTGAAAGCCAAGCATCAGGCGCGTCTGGAAACTCACGATCTGCACGTTTACATTGAATCTCCCTGTAACCCCCATGGTTATGTATTGGATGTTGCTGGTATCTGTAAAATTGCTCATCAGGACAACCATGTGGTGATGCTGGATTCCACCCTGGCAACGCCGGTTTTACATCAGCCTCTGCAACGTTCCGACAAACGCGAGCGTCCGGATTATGTGGTGCACAGTTACACCAAAGACATCTGCGGTAGCGGTGCTACAACAGCGGGTGTGGTGATTGCTGAAACCTGGCGCATGTTCCAGGCCAAAGGACAGTGTGTTAATGACTATGACTGGTCGCGTACTATGTTCTGGGACGTGTACTACATTAAAGGTGCCTTCCTGGATTCAGAGAAAGCTTTTGATGTCTTAACCGGTATGAAAACCCTGGAGCAGCGAATTCTGGCGAAGAGCATTAATGCTCAGGTGTTGAGTCAGTTCTTCCATTCTCACCCGGAAATCAGAGTGCATTGCCACAGTATTGAAGGCAATCACAATGCCGCCATCAAAAACAAACAAATGCGTCATGGCTGGCCTTGTGCCTTGTTCACTCTGGACATGGAAAAATCCGGACTTGAGCGTGATACCTTTGTGCGTTTCTTTGATGCATTGGAGCCTGCGTTTAGTCACCAGGTCAGCATCGGTCAGAACAATACCATCATTTTGTGCCCAGCCTTAACGTCTCACTCAGAAATGGGCGAAGCAGAACAAAAAGACGCGGGCATCTACCTGACGACTATGCGTATTGCTACAGGAACTGAGAACATCAAGGAACTGATTGCCCACTTCATCAACGTGGTACGCCTGCACATCGACCCGGTATCGCCTGGATTCAGTGATAAGTTTATGACTCCAGAAGCGGTAGATGAGCTATACATGCAGGTAGCCAGCAAGTTCTGTCAGCAGCACTATTCAAGCACTGCACCACTGACACAACTGCTGAGTGGACGCTTTGAAGACGCTGCGAACAGCGTAGTTGCATAATCCCAATGGATACTTAACCGTATCCTGATTGAAGTGGAATTAATTACATAAAAAAGCCGCGATTGCGGCTTTTTGTTGTTTGGCAGTGAATTGATACTGACTGTTTTTAGCTGAAATCACAAAGCTAAGCGATGTTATAGTGACACTTTGCTGAATTGGGAATCTGACTATGAAGGTCGAACCGGTAACCTCGCTAAAAAGACAAGCATCCAAGTTATTGGCTGATCTCCATGCTTCGAAAGAGCCAGTTTTGATTACTGAGCATGGCCAACCTTCTGCCTATCTTGTTGATGTTGAAGATTATGAAATGATGCAAAAGCGCATGTCTATTCTTGAGGGAATCGCTCGTGGAGAACAAGCGATTAAAAACCAGCGAGTATTATCTAATTCTCAGACTAAAGAAAAAATGCATAAGTGGCTGAGATTATAATATTGATAGGCAGTGTATTCAGCAAAGTGGAAAGATTAACAGGGAAGCTGATTGCTTTCCCTGTATTTAGCCGGGCCATTAATGGTGCTTAAACAATGTGCCTAACACTGCACCACGACTCGCTCCGGTGACTTTGGGGACATTGCCTTGTACATTGTTTTCAAATGCCCAGGCCAGCCAGGCAAAAGCCAGTGCTTCCACTGCGTCCGGATGAATACCTAATTCATGGGTGGTGGTCACCTTGATACCATCCAATTGTGCCGCTATACGGGCCATCAGATGAGCATTCTGGGCACCGCCGCCACAGACATAGACACTATCAACCGCTTGCAGGGCTTTGATGTCATTGGCGATAGTGAGCGCGGTTAACTCCAATAAAGTGGCTTGAACATCTTCGGCTGGAATTTCCTCTGGCTGAACTGTCAGACTTTGCTCCAACCATTCCAGATTAAATAATTCGCGTCCGGTACTTTTAGGGGCCGGTTGCTTGAAGTAATCCTGATTTTTCAGCGCATGTAATAGTGGCAAATGGCACTGACCTGAAGCCGCCCAGGCGCCATTTTCATCATATTCCTTGCCGGTGTGCTCATGACACCAGGCATCCATCAATCGATTGCCCGGACCGGTGTCAAACCCCAGTACCTGTTCCGGGTCACAACCTTTGGGCAGATAACTGATGTTAGCAATGCCACCGATGTTGAGTACCACGCGATGTTCCTCCGGGCTGCTAAATACCGCCTGGTGAAAAGCCGGTACCAAAGGCGCTCCCTGACCACCCAATGCAATATCTTTGCGTCTGAAATCAGCCACAACATCGATACCGGTTTTCACCGCAATGGAGTTGCCATCACCAATTTGCACACTGTAACCAAATTCACCATCGGGGTGATGTCGTATTGTCTGGCCATGACTGCCAATCAGCTTGATATCACTGGCGGTGAGGTTGTTGCGCGTCAGCAAATCCTGGCAGGCACTGGCAAAACAGGCGGCCACCTGGCGATCTGCCATTGCCAGGCGATTTACCTCGTTATCACCGGGCTGACAAAGTTCCTTTAATTCTTCTAATAAATTCTCTTGGTAGGGATAGGTGGCAAAGTCCAGCGTTTTACACTGGTCATTGGCGTAGTCCACGATGACGGCATCAATACCATCCATACTGGTGCCAGAAATCAGCCCAATATATTTATGAGTCATGAGATTCTCCAAAAGGGACAGGGATACGCTCTTAAAAGCGTATCACAATCTGAAAAAAATGAAGCCGTGAACGGATTAATTCATGGCAAGCATGATGCGGCGGTTGTTATCCAGTTTCGCTTTGTAGTCTTTGGCTAGTTCCAGAAATGCCGCCTGTTCGCTCTTTTTGATTGGTAAGGCCTTGGGTAGCTTCACGGTACGGGGATTTTTGTGCACTCCGTTTACCAGGAATTCATAGTGCAAATGTGGTCCGGCCGCTAAACCCGTAGCACCAACATAGCCGATTACCTGGCCTTGTTTAACCCACTGGCCTTTTTTCACAGCGCGTTTGCTGAAGTGAATATACTTGGTGGTGTAGGTATCGCCGTGCTGAATAAACACATAATGACCGTTAAAACGGTTATAGGAGGACTCGAGCACTTTTCCATCGCCTGCCGCTACGACCGGAGTGCCGGTTTTCGCCGCGTAATCGATGCCGTTATGCGCTTTATAGCGTTTTTGCACCGGGTGAAAGCGACGCGGATTAAAGTTAGAGCTGATATATTTGAAATTCACCGGCGCCCGCAAAAAGCTCTTACGCATACTGCGCCCTTCCGGGGTGTAGTAATTGCCATCTTTGTAGCGAATTGCGGCAAATTCTTCGCCCTGATTAGAGAACTCGGCGGCGACGATATCACCATAACCAACAAATTCACCTTCGATATAATTTTCTTCAAAGATTACATTGAAGCTGTCGCCTTCGCGGATGTCCAAAGCAAAGTCGATATCCCAACCAAAAACTGTGGCCAGACTCATGATTAAATTGTCTGATAGCCCTGCTTCAACCCCAGCATTCCAGAAGTTTGAATTAATCTCTCCACTGGCGTAATTCAGGCGGGTATAAAGCTCTTTTTCCTGCACTTCAGAACCGTAATTGTTGTGCTCTTTAAACACCCGCACGGCTTTGGTGGGAGAGTAGCTGTATTGCAACTCTTTAAAGTGGCCATCCTGAGTTTTCAGTATTTCCAGATTTTCTCCGGGCATGATTTTTAACAACCGTTTCGCGGCACTGCCGGCCCGACTGACATGGTGTACCTCTTTGGCACTTAATCCGGCACGAGAGAATATTTTTGCCAGATTATCACCGCTTCTTACGGTGAAGGTCTGCCATTCCTGTTCCTCTTCTGCGAACGCACTATTTATGGCCAGAAAATCATCATCGATCGGCAAGGCATAGCGCAGGCCTGGCATCAGCTCCGTGGCTTTATCGCGGGTAAATCCGGCTAATCCTTCTGGCAGCTCGGCGTTGAGTGTCGCTAATTGAGATTCCGGCTCCATGTCCGGTTCCACGGGCATGGATTCAGTGTTTTCCTGCAGGGGCAGTGATAAGGCTTTTTGACCTGACGTCGGCTCTTTTACCACCTCTGTTGTTTGCTTCGGTTTGCCTGGGTTTGCCGCAGAGGGTTTTTGAAGCATGTCTTCGGTGACGATAAAAGAGGTGGTATCGTTGCTGTTGTCTAAGCTCGCAGGTAACGCCACACTGACCCTTTCACCGGGAGAAAATTGCAGCTCGTTGTTGTCATTTTTGCTGTCAGCTTCACCGGGCAGCATCATCATGCATAACGTAAACAGCACAAGTGCTGACAGCAACAGTTTGTGTTTTTTAGGCAGCCTGTCGAAATGCTGCCGGGCAACATGGATTTGTTTCATCATTCTTATTGTTTTTTACCCTTGCGGGTTTTGCGCACAAATATCACGACTTTGAGTCGTGAAGGACCTGTTTTATTTTTTATTATTATTTTGTCGTCTTTGGACTGATTTAGTTCCGCTAATTCAGCGGTTTATGCTTGCCAAAAACGTTAATATCCGCAGAATACCCCGATTGTGCCTATTTTTCTAGCGGTATTGCCCTTTTAATCCGGTGTTGCGCCCGGTAAAATCCGGCAAATTTGTAAATAATCTATTCGAATTGGAGTCTGTAGATGTCGGACTGGCAAAGCGCTTTTGCTGAAATAAAACGCGGTTCAGAAGAAATCCTCGTTGAAGAAGAGTTAATTGAGAAATTAAAAACCGGAAAACCCCTTAAGATAAAAGCGGGGTTCGATCCGACTGCTCCTGATCTGCACTTAGGTCACACTGTGTTGATCAATAAACTGCGGGCGTTTCAGCAGTTAGGACATGAAGTGATTTTCCTGATTGGTGATTTTACCGGCATGATTGGTGATCCCACAGGTAAAAACGCAACCCGTAAGCCGCTGACCAAAGAAGATGTGCTGGCCAATGCGGAAACCTACAAAGCGCAGGTGTTTAAAATCCTGGATCCGGAAAAAACTACGATCCGTTTCAATTCCGAGTGGATGGAAGCATTGGGTGCGGCAGGGATGATCAAACTGGCTGCCCGTCAGACGGTTGCCAGAATGCTGGAGCGCGATGACTTTAAAAAACGTTTTGCCAATAATCAGTCAATTGCTATTCACGAGTTTTTGTACCCATTGGCACAGGGCTGGGATTCAGTCGCCCTGGAATCTGATGTGGAGCTGGGCGGCACTGATCAGCGTTTTAATCTGTTGATGGGCCGTGAGTTACAAAAAGAAGAAGGCCAGTCGCCACAATGTGTTCTGATGATGCCGTTACTGGAAGGTCTGGACGGTGTGCAGAAGATGTCCAAGTCTTTGAATAATTACATTGGCATCACGGATACGCCTAATGAGATGTTCGGCAAAGTCATGTCGGTATCCGATGATTTGATGTGGCGCTATTACGATTTACTGAGCTTCCGCCCGCTGGAAGAAATTGCTGAACTCAAAGCCAGTGTTGAAACTGGTAAAAACCCACGTGATTTAAAAATCTTGTTAGCCAAAGAGCTGATTGCCCGTTTCCATGATGAAGCGGCGGCTGAAGCAGCGCATCAGGATTTTATTACCCGATTCCAGAAAAATGCGATTCCTGACGATATCGCTGAAGTTGAACTGACTTTGCCGGCTGAAGGCTATGCGATTGCCAATTTGTTAAAGGACGCAGGTTTAGTGGCTTCTACTTCAGAGGCGATGCGCATGATCAAACAAGGTGCGGTTAAAATCGATGGTGATAAGGTGGAAGACAATAAATTAACTATCGCTGCTGCCGGTAGCGCGGTTTATCAGGTAGGCAAACGCAAGTTCGCTCGCGTTACAATAGCTTAAGATTTTAGTTAGTAAAAAATTAACAAGGCGCTGTAAATAGCTGTCTCTTATACACAAATCCCTGCTAAGTAATTAGTGGGGATTTTTTTGAACTAAATTCCAGGCCTTCGATCAGA
>NZ_JBVTQY010000037.1:0-47654 GCF_055755215.1 Planctobacterium sp. R6 | reverse complement strand
GTTGTGGAACTTAATCCGGAGAGCAAAAAAGAAGCAGCTTAACGGCTTAGGCGACAACTACCTTGAAAAACGCCGGTTCCGATCCTTGCCAGTTGCAGCAAATCGTCTTGAACACGATAAATTAAAACCAAATCTGGTTTTATGTGGCAATCTCTAAATCCGTTCCAATTGCCAGCTAAAGGGTGATCTACATACTTGGCATCTGGCAAATCACCCTGCTGAATTGTTGAGATGACTTTCCCCACTTCCACAATATCTGGAATAGGTAGTTTGGTAATTTTTTTGAAGTCCTTCTTAAACTGGGAGGAGTATTCGAGTGTGAGCATTAGGAATGCTTGCCCTCGGATAATTCACTAATGAGATCAGTGACATTGTTTGCCTTTGTACCCAATCCATTTTGCAATTCTTGCATTGCGGCCTCAGTCGCTTTATTTGGCTGCTTAACTCTTAACTCAAATGGAATACCACCGTGGTTGATTACAGCGCGAGCGAAGAGTTTAATTGCCTGGGAAGGACTTAGCCCTACTTCATCACAAATTTGAGTGAAGGCTAACTTGGTATCATGATCGATACGCGTTGAAAGCATTTCAGTTTTCATAATCACACCTTTTGCTGCATTTGTAATACATAGTATAACAATTGCTTGTCATTGCATATAATGAAAAAGGTTATGAAAGGCACTCACTTTAAATTTTTTCAGTTTCCTTTTCCTAAATTTGGGCATGTTCACTTTTCCTGAGTCTGCAGGTTGCGTATTGATTTTTGGATTAAGATTTTAATGACACGTCAGCTGTACGCATATAAATACAGGTTTGAAATAAGTAAAAATGCCAAATTTTTAATCCATTGGAGTGTTTGCCTGATTGGTGTTATTTTTAACCGGAAATGACCTTTAAACAATTGATGGAACAACTTAATAACAATCAGGAGATCAGCATTGAATAATAACATCGTTAAAGATTCTAAGAAGTTGACCGTAGCGCGTTTGCTTACACTGTGCCTGCTATTGTTTATGCCTCTGGCATCGGTTACAGCCAATGAATCTCATGATATTTTCATGCCTGTCAGCGAAAATGCCTTTAGCAATGTGTTTCGTCATTCCATTGATTCGAAAAACCTGAATGCGAAAAGAACCGTTGATGTATCGCTACCTGTCAACTATGCAGAAACCGCAGAAAATATTACCTACCCCCTGATAGTCGTACTTGATGGTGAATTGTTATTCAATAGCGTCGCCAGTTTTGCACAACTTCAGGCGATGAACAGCCAAATGCCTGAAGCCATTGTCGTCGGTATTCCAAACGCTCCTGATGCCAGAAGGGATATGACGCCAAAAACTCTGGGTAAAAATGGCGAGCCTCTTTGGTTTGGCGGGCAAGAAGACCGCTATTTGTCATTTATTCAGCATGAAGTTTTACCCCTGATTGAGAAAAACTATCGAGTAGCAAACTTTAAAATACTCATCGGATTGTCACCATCAGCTAACTTTAGTTTGCATAGCTTCTGGAAGCAGCCCAATCTTTTCTCGGGCTATATCGCGGTCAACGGTGCTGACTTCAATGCTGCAGGGTACGAAGGTGAGAGTGTTTTCGAGAAAGTTGTAAAATCCGTTAAGCAACAAGAGCAAAACAAACGCTATTTGTATATTTCTATGCCGAAAGGCGGAGTTACCCGAAACCCACATATTTTAGAAAAATATAATGAGCTTTCTGATGAATTAACTCCCCACCTGAATAAACAGATAGAGTTCAAATGGGAAGTGATAGACAAAAAATCCTACGCCGCAGTGCTGCCCGCCATTATGTCGGGATTGGAACTGATATTTCCTGCTGAGGAATGGGACCCGTCTTACAGTCATTTTATCGCCAAAGAACCCGGTCAGACACTTGCTAACATCAAAACCTATTATGCCACGCTCAGTGATAAGTATGGCTTTACTGCGTTTCCTAAAGGTGAACGATTTTACAATCGAAACCGTTTAAAACGCATTGTTTATGTGCTCATTAACGAACAACGCTACACAGAAGCCGAAGCGGTACTCAACTACTGGTTATCTCTCTACCCACAATCCGCGAATGCGTACGACACTTATGCGGATCTTTACCGGGCACAAGATAACGCAGGTGCTGAATTGGAGTACCGTGCAAAGGCCGTGAAAGTTGCGCAGAAAAATCAGGACTTAAGGGTAGCGTTATTTGAAAGTTCTTTACGCGAATTACAAGAAAGAATACCTGCGCCTTAAAGTTCAGGTATTTAGCTGACGGTTTTTCAGACTTAATTCTGCACAACATTGATAAAATAGCAGCGCGAAGATGGCGAACAAATATGGTTTAACCTAAGCGCATAAAAAGGCACTACTACAGAAACTTACGCGCTGGCGCACTTAAATTTTTGCAGAGTGCGGCGTCAGGTGAATTATGGACAATCAAATAAAGGCATTTGCTGCAATAAAACAAGCTTCCGGTACTGAAGTTGGTGAATACAGTATCGATGAATTCGTCTCTCACCACTTAGAAGAATTACCTTCTGCGTATTGGCAAAAAACATCTGGGAACATCTACCCCTTAGGCTGCTGGTGTAATTGATTTGCTCATTTTGAGCAGTAAAGGGGACGATTCAAAAGTGTATGATTTTACGTTGCCAGATGAAGTCACAGATAATGTCGTTAGTGTATCTTTCGATGATGATGGTGAAATAGAAGATATTACAATGGAGAGTTAAATTTACCTAAAGACATGATCAAGATAACCTATGTCTGAAGGTTGGCTCGATATTCGTTCCCCACAAACTTTCATATCTCCCAGTGGATTTTCACACGGCTGCTATACTCAGCTACAAACATCAAATGGAAGATGACTTTGGAACCTGTGATCATCCTGGTATTGATTGGCTTTTTTTCAATAATCAGCCAGTTAGTTGCCCATCAATTAAAATTACCCGCCATCTTATTTCTGCTGCTTACAGGTATCGCGCTGGGGCCGGTTACCGGGGTGCTACAACCCGATATTCTGTTTGGGGAGCTGTTATTTCCGATTGTTTCCCTGTCTGTGGCCATCATCCTGTTTGAAGGCGCACTGTCGCTGAATTTTACCGAGCTGGGCGAGCACAAGCGCACTGTGTCGAGGCTTTGTACGATAGGTGCCATTGTGGGCTGGCTGGTGGTGGCACCCGCTGCCCACTACATTATGGGGCTGTCCTGGGAAATGGCCTTTTTGTTTAGCGCTATTGTCACTGTCACAGGTCCAACCGTGGTGATCCCTATGATACGTGCTGTGCGTCCCACCAAAAATGTCGCACAAATTCTGAAGTGGGAAGGCATCATTATTGACCCTATCGGTGCGCTCCTGGCGGTGTTGGTGTTCGAGTACATAGTGGCCAGTCAGGACGCGATGGCCAATACCTTTTTGGTGTTTATCAAAACCGTATCGATTGGTGCGATAATTGGTTTGATAGCGGGCTATTTGCTGGGGCTGGCTATTAAAAAAGGTGTGATCCCGGAATATCTGATCAACACCACGGTACTCATTTCAGTGTTATTCAGCTTTGAGGTGGCCAACCTGATGTCTCATGAAGGTGGTTTGCTGACTGTCACTGTGATGGGGATTTACCTGGGGAATAAGCGTGACATTAAAGTGGATAACATCCTGGAGTTTAAGGAAACCCTTTCGGTGCTGCTTATTTCCGGGCTGTTTATTATTCTGGCGGCGCGAATTGAATTAGAAAAACTCGCCGCTATTGCGGTACCTGCAACCCTGATCCTGTGTGTGATGATTTTGGTGGCTCGGCCATTCAATATTTATCTATCGACTTTTAAATCCAGGTTGTCCTGGCAGGAAAAAGGCCTGATTTCCTGGATGGCGCCAAGGGGTATCGTGGCCGCTGCGGTTTCTGCTTTATTCGAGTTAAAACTCAATATGATTGGCTTTGAAGATTCAGGTGTATTGGTGACCCTGGTGTTTTTTGTGATTGTGTTCACCGTCACGCTGCAGAGTTTGACTACCACGCCACTGGCAACCTTATTGAAACAAAGAGAAAAGGAGCCGAAGGGCTTTTTGATTTTTGGGGGGATTGGCTTTGCCCGTATGATAGCCAAAGAGCTGATCTCTTTGGGGTACACAGTAAGATACGCCGATACCAATTGGGAGTCTATTTCTGCGGCGCGAATGGATGGTATTCCCACCTACTTTGGCAACCCGAGTTCAGAGCATGCGACGCGCACTATGGATCTGACCGGAATTGGTAATGTGCTGGTGATGTCGGCCAATAAGCAGCTAAACCCCATTGTTACTCAGCACTTTCAATATCTGTTTGGTGATAAACACGTGATGGGCATCAGCCTTAGTGCGCAAAAAGGCTACGAAGGACACCTGCCCAGTGAGCATTATATGCAATCGTTGGGGTTATTTGGTGACACCACTTACGCAAAACTGGCCAGTCAAACGGCAAAAGGAGCCGTGATAAAACGCACAACGTTAACCGCCTGGTTTACATTTGAAGATTACAAAAATAAATACAAGGAACAGTTCACGCCGCTGTTTTTTATTGATCCCAAAGGTAATCTGGTTGCGTTTCGCAGCGGTGAAGAGAAGCAGCCCGGCGAGGGTTGCCAGATTATCAGTCTGGTAACGCCTCAGGCGAGCGATGGGTAAGGCTGCGTTGTTGCCGGTTTGAAACCAGCAGTTGGCTACGGCTATTTGGCGTGGCGCTTTATCACAAAGAACACGCTGGTTAATACCACTGCCGCTATCAGCGTGGTGGCGGCCATACCGGAGGGTTCCTTCACCATTTCCAGTGCGCCGCGACCGAAAAATACCGCGCTTAATCCCAGCGGCATAATACCTAGTACCGAACCCACAATATATTTAGGGTAATCCACCTTTAACATGCCGCTGAGCATACTGGTGATGGTAAAAGGTGGCGTTGGCGCAATACGCAGCGCCATCACGGCGTATATCACCTGGTTCTCAAGCTTATTTTTTATTTTGTCGATGTGTTTGGTGACTGATTCTCCCCACAATGAATCATCCACAAACTGTCCCAGCAAATAGCCGCCGGTTGCGGCGAGTGCAAACCCAGGCAGTACTATCAAAACACTGAGCCAGGTGGGAAAAATCAGACTGACCGCCAGAGACATGAGTGGAATGGGAATTAGCAAGGCACCGCCGAAGAAAAACAGGAGTAAAAACGCCAGTGCGGTCACCCAACTGACGGGCACTTCTTCGGTTAAATGCACCACCTTATCTATGGTTAAAAACGATTTAAGTGGTGTCAGAAAATACACAGCAAGCAGAGTTGCTGCGATAGTAACGGCTATGGTCAGGTTAATCCATTTGCGGTTTTTCATGATCTTGCTTCCTCAATTAGCCAGGCAAAAATATTACGTTGGGTTTGCAGGTAAAACAGGTATTCCGGATGCCATTGCACACCCAGTACTTTGTCGTTATCGCAAAGTTCGATAGCCTGTACGATTTGGGCCTTTTCACGGGCGGAGACCTGCAACTGCTTACCGGGTTTGGCCACGGCCTGAGAGTGAATGGCATTCACCTTAATGGGCTCATCACCCACTATCTCTTCCAGCAGTGAATCTTCTTTGGCGTAAACCACTGTTTTTCTGGGAAACGGGCTGCGAATTCTGGGTTTATCACCCAATAGCGGTAAGGTAGAGGTATACATGGTGCCGCCTAAAACGGCGTTAAGCAGTTGATGACCGCGACAGATCCCCAAAATGGGGATTTGCTTATTTAAGGCATGTTGAATGCAGTCTTTTTCCATTTCATCACGGGCCTTGTCATAGCTGCCCTTGGTAAAGCGCACCATAGCCTCCATCGGAAACAGCAGAGCTTCTTTGATGCGGGTGGCCAGACTGCGTTTTACTCTGGGAAGCGGCGCGCGGGTGCGATTGTCAGGATGAATATCTGAACCACCGCCAATAATGAAGCCGTCACAATGGGGCTTACTCTTGTATCGGGCCGGTGTCATGCGCACTGCTTTGCCGCCTGCCAGCCATACCCCAAGTGCGGTGAACCACCACGCCACCAGGCCACCACTATCCGGGCCGGTGACAATAATTATTGGTTTGCTATTCGCCATTTTTCCCTCCGATTATCAGGCGCCTGGCTGAAAATAAGGATGTTCAGCTGTTCCGGGAGCCCTTTTGAGTTTGTAACTAGCAATGACTAATAGGAAATTCGTGCCAGAGTTTTAAGAACATGTAACCCATTGATCAATAAGAATAAATTGGTTTTCCATAATGGTCTTTGGGGGGATTTCTGTGGGCGGTGTCGGGTAACGTGAAAATATTACAGGAAAGTCGTTGTAGGAATTATAAGGCCCGCAATTGTGCTGAGACATTGCGGGCACTACATGACAATTGTTGTGATGGCGATTGTTGCGGCGTTAATCGTTGGCTGCATCTTGTACCGCTTCGCCGGCTTTTTCCACATCCTTGCCGATACCTTCAATGGTGGCACAGGCCGACAGCGCGCTGATTGCGCAAACCATTAGCAGCCACTTTGTCATAGATTTCATTGTATTTTTCATGGTGATACTCCTGAAAGAACAAAGGGGCCAGACGGCCCCTGAAGTACAGTTCTGCGCTGCTATGAAGCTTCTGATGTGACGGTCAGATTACTCACAACTTTTTTCACATCATCGGTTTTTTGCGCAATGAGTACTGCGAGTTGTTCCTCGGCTTCTGAGGCGACTTCACCGTTCAGCGTCACCACGCCCTTTTCGGTGTCCACATCAATGCTGGTGCCGGAAACGTCTGATTCAACCAACAAGCGGGTTTTTACTACCGTGGTGATTTTCTTGTCGGTGAATTCTGAGTAGCTCTTTTCAGAGGGCTGTTTTTCCTGCTTTTGAACCACCACTAACTGGTTGTCCACCGACTTAACTCCCTCGATACTCAATGTCAGTTCTTCTGCCAGAGAGCTTTCTACTTCCCGGTCCACACTACCGGTGAGTATCACTTTGCCTTCTTTAACATCAGTGTTGATATCAAAGGAATTCAGTTCAGTGTTGAGCAGCAGGGTTGTTTCCACTTTGCCGTCAATCCAGGCGTCTTTTGCATCATCCTGCCAGTCCGCCGCGCTCACCTGAGCGACTAATAACGTTGAAAATGCAGTTGCAGTCAGGGTCTTTCTGAAAATAGTCATAATAGATCTCCTCTGTATGACGTTGGTTTATTCAGTAACAGTGTGTTTTAAAAGGTATGAGTCCGGATTATCAGCAATCCGTGTCTTCAGCTTTCACGCCTTCCTTAACTTCTTCACAGGCATCTTCGATAGCGTTACCTGCATCAGTGATGGCTTCATCGATTTCTTCACCGGCTTCTTCGGCGTTGTTGTCAGCGCAGCCTGCTGTGATCAGGGCCACAAAGAACAGGGATGCCAGTAGTTTGAATAACGTTGTTAACTTCATTGTTGATCTCCTTGTTAAAATCCAGTTCGGCGCATTTACGCCTTAGGGGACTTACCACGTAGTGCGTTGGAAAGCAGCGAAATGGCAAGTAATACCACGAACACGAAAAAGATAATTTTAGCGATACCGGCTGCAGCACCGGCAATGCCGGTAAAACCAAACAGGGCGGCAATAATGGCTACGATAAAAAAGGTTAATGCCCAACTTAACATGTGAACTCCTTACGGTGTTTGAACACAGTTGAGCTATAGCCAGATCGGTGCCAACTTTTAAGTTGTTGTTAAATATAGAAAAAATATTTTCAGGAGGACTGGGGCAGACAAGAATGGGTAAATTTTATCCGGCAGTGGGTAAATTTTACAATGTACTCCGTCTAGCCGGACTTTAATTGGCTGGGGGTCATACCGGTCCAGCGTTTTATGGCCCGGCGAAAGTTAGGCAGGTTGTTAAATCTGGAACTGCTTGCAGCCTGTTCGTTGCTCAGTTGTCTGACTTTTAAATCAAATAACGCGGTTTGAGACTTCACGCTGTCGTGAATTTGCTGAAAACTACAGCCGTGCTGTTTTAATTTACGTTTGAGTGTTGCCTGGCTTATCACCAGTGCATCGGCCAGTTCTTCCAGGTTGTTGATATTTTCGCGGGTCAGCAATTGTCGGGTGTATTGCAGTAATCCGATACGCTGCGGGGTTTTATGCAGTTGTGCGGAACACTGCAGGCGATGATGTTGTCTTGCCAGTGCACTGCTGTTGAGCAGTTTTTTGTTTAACCACTGGTTGTCTACCGCAATCATGTTTAACGGATAATTGAAGGTCAGACGGTGACCCAGGTTTTCTTCGTATTGATAGATATTGCGTGGTCGCTTTTGTCGAAAATAAAAATGCAGTGGTATCTGATGACCAATGTGCCATTTACAGGTGGCGTTGACAGCGGTGTAAAGCATTTCGTAAAAGAACAGTTGCTGCGCAGACTCTGCAATTGCATTGTCGACGATCAGCCATGTTTTGTCCTGATGTTGTCGTACTGTGATAAACAACCAGGGGAACATCAGATATTGATAACAGCGACACAAGCGCAACAAGTCAGCTAATGATGTGGCATTGTTGATGAGTTCGCTAACATCGGGATTCTGATTGGGGAACAGGCGACGGCCCAACAGAAAGCTGAGATCGCTGCTGTTTACCTGTTTTTGTGCATTGCTTAACAGGGTTTCAATTTGCGCAAAGCTCAGGTAGTTCTGGCGACGATATAGATCTTCGTAAAAAATGCCTGTACCGCGCAATAAAGGTTCGATATCCGCGCCGCGATTGCGACAAAGATCGATCAATTTGACCACCATGCTCTGGCAATCAAATTGTTTGTCTTTGTTCTCGAACCAGGCGCGTGTCATGCGGCTTGTGCTGCTCTTTTACTTAATTTTAGCGCTTCCATCTGGCTATTGAGTTGGCCGAGTAACTGATCGGCCTGGGTGGCCTGGCGCGCTTCGCTGACACAAATGCTGACCTGACAGTGAAATTCATTGTCTTCAGCCAAAGGATTAAAGTTGCGTTTGTGCAAGGCCTGCTCCAGTTGTCTGGCAATGGCTGTGGCGTCAGACTGACTGGTTTGCGGCAACATAACAATAAACCGATCACCGGCGTAACGACTGGCCAGATCCGTGGCGCGCAACTCTAACATGATGAATTCAGCTATTTCGCGTAAAAACTGATCACCGCGGGCATCGCCAAAACGGCGGTTAAATGCGTCAAAGTGGTCAATATCCAGCAGCAGCAGGCTAAATGGTGCCGCGCCGTTGTTCAGTGCGTTTAGCTCCTGCTCAATCTGATGCTTCATATATTCAGCGCTATACAGGCCGGTGATAAAATCCATCAGGCCGTGTTCCCGGTAAATCCGCTCGCGTCGGCGCAACTGTTCATTCACGGTAAGTTGTTCTTTGTGCCAGTGATACAGGCCTACGGTCATTAATATCATACCGATAGGAGCCGGAATGGATTCATAGGCGGTCAGCCAGGCATGGTTATCCGGATACTGAAAAAACTCATCCAGTAAATCCAGTAACATACTGACATGCATAAACAGCAAGCCCACAATAAGTAACACTGTGACCTTTCCGGCGGGGCGACTAATAAGGGTGAAAAAAATCCAGGCCAGGGTCATCAGGGTGATACCCCCTTCACCCAGGGTATCCGTCCACTCGAATTCGGCGGCGGGTTTCAGGTCACCGATATTTGCTGTAAAGACCACGGTTACGCTGATAAATAACAATACCAATGCGATGAGTTTGCTGTGCAGCTTTAACAGTTTGAAGTTCATGGTTTGTGTTCCTGAATGAATTCGCGCGTATTTTAATCTAAGGCGGGGCGCGGCAATAGGGTCAAATTAGCTCACTGATTTGTGGTGGGGAATATTCGCCGCGCTGAAGTTAGCCGGGCAGGAGCTGTCTCAGGGCCGGATAAACGTCTGTTGAAATAACTTAACACTATGAAAATTAAAGATAATTGTTAAAGAATCAAATCAGCTCAAAACGGTTGTCTGCTCCCGGTAAAAGCCTGTTGAAGAGGCCCGGTTCCTGCAATTTGTCATAAATATGCAGCCTAATTGTCATATTGCCTCATTACTTTGCGCCCAGTTTTTATCGCAAACACAACACATCATAGGCAACACGATGCAACACACAACATTTCGTAAAAGTATTCTTGGGCTGGCCTGTGGGCTGGCGCTGTCAGGCGCACCTGCACACGCCGAGGGCGATTTGTCCGGCAAGGTGACCAGTGCCGATACCAGCATTGTACTGGAAGGTGCATTAGTGGAAATTCCGGCGTTGAATCTCAAAGAGGTAACCACGCGCGATGGTCGTTTTCGATTCCACAACCTGAAAGATGGCCTGTATCAGGTTCGCGTTACCTACCTGGGTGCGGAAACCAAAACCTTTCCCATTGAAATCAAAAATGGTGAGAACCTCAATACCCAACTCGCCATGGGCGGGACCGAGGCAGCATTAGAAGAATTATTGGTGGTGGGGCAACGCGCTTCTCAGGCCAGTGCGTTAAACCGGCAAAAAAATGCTAATCGCGTAACGTCGATTGTTTCTGCTGATGCGATTGGTCAGTTTCCCGATCAAAATGTCGCGGAATCTTTGCAGCGTCTGCCGGGTATGTTTATTCAGCGCGATCAGGGTGAAGGCCGCTTTGTAGGTATTCGCGGCATCGATCCCAATCTGAATAACCTGACCATTAATGGGGTAAACATTCCGTCACCGGAAAGCGGCGTGCGCAGTGTTGCCATGGACGTGATCCCATCGGAATTGGTGGACAGCCTGGAAGTCAGCAAAACCGTGACACCTGATATGGATGCTGATGCCGTGGGTGGCTCCATTGAAGTAAAAAGCCTGAGCGGTTTAGACCGCCCGGCAAACTCCTTTAGTTTTACCGGGCAGTTGAGCCAAAGTCAGTTGCGTGATGAAACCAGCCCCAAATTGTCGGGCAGTTACAGTACCGCCTGGGATTTACAAGGTGGTAACCGCTTTGCGCTTGCCACGGCGGTTAGCTGGGCAGAACGCAAATTCGGTTCAGACAATATGGAAGTTGATGGTGGCTGGGGTCACTACGATATCGAGGATGACACCAGCGGTGAAGAGGTTGAGATATTTTCTGCCGAAGAAATTGAACAGCGAGCCTACTGGATCAAGCGTGAGCGCACGGGACTGGCATTAAACCTGGATTATCAAACCGCTGACAGTGACTATTACCTGAGAACGCTGTACAGCGTGTTCTCCGATGATGAGTATCGTCTGCGCAACGAATACAAGCTGTCTGATGGCAATCTGCTGAGCTACAGTGACAATGCCGCCCAGTTTATTGATGCTGAGATGGATCGCGATACCAAAGATCGCTTCGAAGAGCAGAAAATCTGGTCCAGTGTGCTGGGTGGCGAAACCCGGGTGGATAGCTGGACGCTGGAATACAGTGTCAGTTACGCTAAATCCAGCGAAGATGAGCCTGGAGCGGTTGAAGCGGACTTTAAAGGCGAAGAACTGCAACTGGGCTACACCACACTGGGACAAACCCCATCCCTGACTCAGTCAGCCAATGCCCATGATCTGGCAAACTTTGAACTGGATGAAATTATCTGGACTAACAACCTCACCGAAGACGATGAAGTGAGCTTTAAGTTTGATGCCAGCCATGACTTTGTCTGGAACAACCACAATGCCACCTTTAAAACCGGGATGAAATACCGCAGTCGCGAGAAGTTTCTGGATGCCAATGTGACGGTGTTTGATGGCGGCTTTAATGATGCAACCGGCGCTGATTTTGCGTTAGCTGAGGTGGACTGGGGATTAGGCAGTTTTGGCCCGGGTATCAACCGGACGCCACTGCGCAACTTTTTCAACAGCAATCTGTCCGGATTTGAAATCAATGATCTGGATACCACTATCGAATCCAGTGGGGCATCTTATGAGTCTGGTGAGGATATCTTTGCGGCATACGCCATGTTGGATCTGGACCTGGACAAATGGAACATCATTGTTGGTTTGCGTTACGAAGACACCCAGTTTACTACCTCGGGCAATCGGGTTGAATTAATCGTAGACGACGTAGCGGATATTGAGGAAGTGGTGGTGACGCCCTGGAATGTGGAAAAGGATTATGAGCACCTGTTGCCCAGCCTGAATGTGCGCTACGACTTCAACGACAAGCTATTAGCCCGCTTTGCCTATACGCAAACCATTGCCCGGCCCAGCTTTGAAGATTCCGCGGCATTTCAGTTGATTGCCAACGAAACGGAAGAAGACGATGGCGAAATCGAAACCGTTGTTGAGGCCGAAGTGGGCAATCCGCACCTGGATCCGTATGAGTCGCAAAACCTGGATCTCTCAATTGAGTACTATCCCGGTCACATCGGTATTTTGTCTGCCGGTTTGTTTTACAAAGACATCGACAACTTTATCGTGCTGACCGAAGTTCAGGACAACGGTCAATGGGAAGGATTTGACGAAGTTCTGCAGCCGGTGAATGGCGGCAGCGCCAGTATCACAGGTATTGAACTGGCCTGGGCAAAAACCTTTCAAAATGGCCTGTTATTCAGTGCCAATGCGACCTTTACCGATTCTGATGACGCCTTACCCAATCAGGCCGACAGGGTAGGGAACCTGGCGATAGGTTATGAAAACAATCAGCTCAGCGCCCGGCTGACCTGGAGTCATAAGAGTGAGTCTTATCAGTTTGATGACCAGGACGCCCCCGTGTATGAGGATGTGCATAATCAGCTGGATTTAAACGTCAAATATTACATCAACGACAACATGCATCTGTATGTAAATGGCGTCAATCTCAATGATGAGCCGCTGTATCTGTATCACAACAACAGCCGTTATGCCTATCAGTATGAAACCTACGGCAGAACCTTTGAAATTGGGTTCAGCTGGAACAGTTTCTGAGTGGCATTGGGGGCTTTCAGGCCCCCAGTTTGAGCTTTTAGTTATCTCGTATTAAGTGGATTATCATGTTAATTAACAATTTAAATATCAAGCAAATCTTGTTGGGTTTGTCTTTGCTGGTGCTGTCTTTACAGAGTCTGGCGGTGGAGTTTTTATCAGGCTTGCCGCAACAACACTGGCTTGTCAGCACAGCCCAGAACGGCCTGCAGGTTTTGGATACTGAACTTCGGATGGTGGCCCGGTTGCCGGGGCGATATGGGCAAACTGACGCCATCACCACCGCGGATGGCAAAGTTATTATTGCGGCACTAAACCAGAACGAAAACAGCCTGGATATTTTGCACTGGACAGGTACGCAATTAACCTTGTTGCAACGACAGCCTGAAACGCTGCTGGCGCTGGAAGGCGTGTGTCTGTATCAGCAAAATCAGAGCGCTGATGTGCATGCGTTTTTGTTGCTGGAGCACACCGAAATTGAGCAGCGAATTATCTATCATGCCGGTCAACAGCAGGTGCTCAATCAGCCGGTCAGACATTTGCCTGTGCCCGATGCCGTGACGGCGTGCGCGGTGGATAGTCAACGGGACAGATTATACTACGTAGAAGAAGGGGTTGGGGTCTGGCATATGAGCGCTCACCCGGAAAGCGATAAGGGACGGGAGGCAGTTGCCATGCAACAGCCTTTCGGGCATCTGAATGAATCAGTGGAAAGACTGCAACTGCTTGCTGATGGCAGCCTGGTACTGCCGCAAATTGAGGGTGGTAGTTTGCAAATCTACTCGCCTCAGGGGGAATGGCAAACACAATCAGTGGGTTCTTTGGCAGAAGCCCTTGCCCTGCAAATTGTGGCTGACAATTCCCTGCAATTGCTCACCGGTGACAATCTCAATGAGCTGGTGTTGAACAATATTGCTATGCGTCAAAACGAAAGTCCGGTAGTGAGGGGGTTTCCGCAAATAATGCCCTCTGCAGAAACTGGTACTATGCAAAAATACGGTGATGCAGCGGATGATCCGGCTATCTGGTTTAACCCAAAAAATCCACAGGAAAGTCGGATACTGGGCACCGACAAAAAACGCGGTTTAGCCGTATTTGATCTAGCGGGCAATGAGTTACAGTTTCTGGAAGTTGGCCGTATCAATAATGTTGATTTACGTGCCGGATTTGAATATCAGGGCATAACCCAGACGTTGGCGGCAGCCAGTCAGCGGGATAATAACAGTATCAGCCTGTTTCTTATTGATGCCGGCGGTCATGTCACCTCAGCCGGGGAAGTGATGACCAGTCTGGATGAAGTCTACGGTCTGTGCATGTATCAGGGCGAAGGACAACATTATGTGTTTATCAATGATAAGGACGGCCGTTATCAGCAGTATCAAATCAACCCGGATTTAGGCGGGAAACTGGTGCGCGAATTTAAACTGGACGGCCAGCCTGAAGGCTGTGTTGCCAACGATGCCAGCCACGAGTTGTTTGTGGGCATTGAAGACAGGGGGATTTGGTACAGTTCAGCCAGGGCTGATACCCGTCAGGCGCCACAGAACATAATACAGGTGGGTGGACCCCTGCAGGACGATGTGGAAGGCATGGCTCTGTACCTGACCGAAAAGGCACACTATCTGGTGGTGTCCAGCCAGGGGAACAACAGTTATGCGCTGTATCATGCGCAGGCACCGTTTGATTATGTCGGTTCGTTTCAAATCGCAGCCAATGTCCTCGCGGGTATTGATGGTGCTTCAGAAACGGATGGACTGGATGTGTCCAGCGCCAACTTTGGCGGCGTCTATCAGGATGGCTTGCTGGTGGTACAGGATGGGCGCAATGTGATGCCTGCTCAGCCGCAGAATTTTAAACTTGTGGCATTCAGTGACATTCTCGCTGGCCTTAAACTTCAGTAAATCGCAGGGAATCACGATGAAACCAGGCCGCCTTGATAGCAGGCAGAATTTTCAGACTGTGTTGCAGGCCCGCTTTCCCAGGCGGACGTTTTTGCAATATGCCGCAGTAGCCGGTACCGCGACGTTGTGGGGAACCCTGCCGGGGTGTTCTTCTGAGTTACAGCCGCATACTCATGACACCCTGTCAGGCGCTGCGCCTGCCTGGCAGTTCGACACTGTACCCCAGGGACTGGATACCCGGCTGACATTGCCTGATGGTTATGACTACCAGGTGTTGTTGCGCTGGGGCGATCCCTTGTTCCCTGACAGTGACGAATTTGATCCCTTGCAACAAACCGGTGAAAAACAGGCGCGTCAGTTTGGTTTTAACAATGATTATGTGGGTTTTTTACCCCTGCCACTGGGGTCTGACAACAGTGAACATGGGTTGCTGACCATTAATCATGAACACACCAAAGCCCGCCTGATGCATCCGGGAATTCGCAGTGAAGGGCAATTAGATCAGGAGCAAACCCGGGTAGATATCGCTGCCCATGGGTTGTCAGTCATTGAAGTTAAAAAGCAGCAATCCGGTTGGCAGGTGGTGAAAGGTTCGGACTACACCCGGCGCATAACCCCTGACACACCAATGCAGTTAACAGGCGCAGCAGCAGGACACCCCTGGTTGCAAACGCAACACTCCGAGGATGGCATTGCCACCCTGGGTACCTATGGCAACTGTGCGGGTGGGATAACGCCCTGGGGTACCATTCTCACCGCAGAGGAGAACTTTGATAAGTATTTCAGCGGAGATGTCGACAAATTAGCGCAAAAAGACAACTTCCGGCGCTACGGGTTTAGCGGCGAGCAGGAAAAAAACTGGAGCCAGTATGAGGAACGCTGGGATCTCAATAAACACCCAGGTGAAGCTTTTCACATGGGCTGGATTGTGGAGATAGATCCCTATGATCCCAACAGTGTACCGAAAAAACGCACCGGGTTAGGGCGTTTTAAACACGAAGGTGCGAATGTCACGATTGCCCCTGATGGTCGCGCTGTTGCATATAGCGGAGACGATGAAAAGTTTGAGTATGTGTATCGATTTGTCAGTCGGGATACCTATAAACCCGGCAACGACAAAGCCAGCAGAGCCCACAATATGCAACTACTGGAAAACGGGGTGTTGTCGGTAGCGAGGTTTTCTGAGAATGGCACCTTATCCTGGTTGCCACTGGTGCATGGCAAAGGCCCGTTAACGGTTAAAAACGGCTTCAACAACCAGGCCGAAGTACTCCTGAATACCCGAAAGGCAGCGGATTTACTGGGGGCAACGCCAATGGACAGGCCGGAAGATGTGGATATTAATCCGGTTAGCGGCAAGGTGTATGTGATGCTCACCAAAAACGACAGCCGCCAGCCGGATGCGCTTAACGGCCCAAATCCGCGGGCCTACAATCGCGGGGGACAAATTATTGAATTGTTGCCCCCTGAGAGTTCAGCCCAACAACGGGACCATTGTGCCGATGAATTTCGCTGGGAAGTGCTACTGCTGGCCGGGAAACCCGAGCCCCATAACGCACAAAACGTGACGTTTTATCATCCCGATACCGATGAAAACGGTTGGCTGGCCTGCCCGGATAATTGTGCGTTTGATACCCAGGGCAATATTTGGGTTACAACCGATGGCGCAGAGGATTTTGGCGTCGCTGACGGTGTGTGGCGGGTGGTGGCAGAAGGTGAAAAAAGAGGTTATGCCCAGCGATTTATGCGGGCGCCGGTTGGCGCTGAAGTGTGTGGCCCCTGCTTTACCCCGGATAACCGGAGTTTTTTCTGCGCTATCCAACACCCGGGTGGTGACTCTAGTTTTGATCAGCCCGATACCCGTTGGCCCGATTATGCTGCGGAACTGCCGCCAAGACCGGCGCTGATCGTTGTTACCCAAACGCGATAACATCACTATGGGGGATTACTGAGTCAGTGTAGTACTTAATCAGCTTGGTACTTAGTCTGTGTAGTACTTAGTCAGCGTGCTGGTCATCGCCGATGCTGGCGTTGACATGTTCAAGCAGGTATTTGTGCAGTGCCTGCACCGGTGGAGTGGCAGACCGGCGGGAGGGGGTAATTAAACTCAGTTGTGCCTGACCGGTTTTCCAGTCGGGTAACACCCTGACCAGACTGCCTTCAGCGAAGGCCTGACGACAGGTATAAGCAGGCAAACTGACGATTCCCAATCCCTCTTGCGCCGCCTGAATCAGCGTATTCATATCATCACTGTAAAATTGCGGCTTAATGGGGATATTCATATTGCTCCCCTGATGATGGGTGAGTTGCCACTGATTGCGGGTAGGTTGCCAGCCCAGTTTCAGACTTTGATGTTGCTGCAAATCCAGCGGAACCCTGGGCATGCCACGCATTGCCAGATAGTCGGGGCTGGCCACCAGACACCAGGAAACCCTGGCCAGTTTGCGCTGAATATTGCTGGAGTCCGGCAGGGTTTCCATATGGCCCCGAATGGCCAGGTCAACGCCTGCTGCCACCAGATCGATGTTCTGGTTTGTTACCTGCTGCACCACTTCGATGCCGGGGTGTGCTTTCAGGAATTGCAGTAACAGATTTTTTATCGCGTATTGTGTCACACCAATAGAGCAGCTCAGTACCACGCGACCGGTAAACAGTTGCTTCTTTCTGAGCATGGCAAATTCAGTGCTTTCGACTTTTTCTACGACAGATAAGGCGTGACGATAAAACTCCTCACCGGCGTCGGTAACACGAAATTGCCGGGAAGTTCGCTCTATGAGCTTGATGTCCAGCCGTTCTTCCAGTTTCGCCACATGACGACTCAGACGTGATTTGGGCATATTGAGTGCCAATGCCGCGGCACTAAATCCCTGTTTTTCCACCACATGCACAAAATAAAAGTAGTCATTGATATCGATCATCGGGCAAAACCATCCAGCCTATCGTTCTATAAATGAAACATAGTTTTCAGATTTTGGCTATAGAAGAATTTTTTGTTCTATTTATAGTGTTATTAACAAGGCCATCGGCAAGGAGATTTTATGATTTTACAAGCAGCCAATACCCTTAATACAGACCGCAGCCCACAACCAGCGCTGTCCACAACAGGCGTGAAAAATGGTAATCCTTTTGCCATTGGGGATGGATTCAGCGCACTGTCTTTCAGGGAGAAAGACTTTTCCAGGATGATGGACCCGTTAGTGATGGTGGACCACTATCGCATGACAGAATCGACATTCGGCATTCACCCTCATGCCGGATTATGCGCTTTGTCTATATTATTTGAAGACACACAGGGGCGGTTTCACAACCGGGACTCACTGGGCAACGATTTCGATTTGCTACCCGGTGATGTTTACTGGCTGAATTCAGGCTCAGGTGCCCTGCACGACGAAGCACCGAGACCAGGCTCGGCCATTCATGGATTACAGGTTTTTGTAAATCTTCCGCAGTCCCGCAGAAGTGAACAACCCGCTTCTTTTTTGCTCAGAGCCGGAGATATTCCTGTTATCGAAGATGCTAACGCCCGGATAAGATTGCTCCAGGGGCAATATCAGGCAGTGGAGAATCCGGTAACGCCGGTGTTACCCATGACCATTTTAGAGGGAAAAGTGAATCCCTTACGGCACATTGATATTGATGTTGCCGCGGGCCAGAACGGCTGGTTGTATGTGGTATCCGGTGAGTTGCAACTGCAATCAGAACAGCACAATGGCGTTTTGCAGCAGGGGCAGGCAATGGCCATCAGTCTCAGTGATACAGGTGCAGAGTCGGCCTTTCAACTGCACAACCTCGCTGATGAGAAATCCCATTTTGTGTTTTTTTCGGCCAGCCCCATCAATGAGCCCTTTGTTCAGAAAGGCCCCATCATTATGCAAACCCAAGAGCAGATTCTGCGCAAGGAGCAGGAATATGCTGCGGGTAAATTTGGTTCGATTGGATAATTCAACAAATTAAGGTTTTATCAGGAGAAAACAATGAAGGTATTAGCGTTTGCAGCCAGCAATAGTCGCAACTCAATCAATAAAGCGTTAATCAGTTACGCTGTGACACTGCTCCCTGAGCATGAAGTAGAAGTGCTGGATATTAATGATTACCCCTTACCCATCTTCAGCGTAGATCTGGAGCAGGAGCAGGGCATACCGGAAGTCGTGGGTGATTTCCTGGATAAAATAGCCGCTGCGGATGTGCTGTTGATATCCTTTGCAGAGCACAATGCAAACTATACAGTGGCCTACAAAAACCTGTTTGACTGGGCGACCCGAAAGCAATTAAAGGTGTACCAGGGCAAATCCATAATCATGCTGTCAACATCGCCGGGTAAAGGGGGGGCAGGAAATGTGCTGGCCATGGCCCGCACATCCGCGCCTTATTTTGGTGGTACTGTGGCCGGTGCTTTAGCGATCCCGGCTTTTTTCGATAACTTTGATACAAAGACCAATCGTTTGACGAATACCGAGCTGGATAAACAACTCAGGCAGACACTGCAACTGCCTGAAGCTCAGTAACCTGTTGGGTTTGTTGAGCCAGTTGTTGGGCCAGTGTTGTCGCCGTTGCCAGTGCATTGTTAAGGGATGCAATGTGCCTCTCATCATTGAATTCCTGATATTCGGAGGCAATTTCGTGGATCTCCTCTACGCCGAGGTATTTGCTCAGGGTGCGTAAATGGGGGGTGAGATGGCTTTGAGCCTCTCTGATGCCGCCCTGTTCAAATCCAAATTCTCCGCTGGAGGTGATAATGATCAGAGTTTTACCCTGTAACAGAGGCTGTAACGGGAAGTCTCCTCTGGCCAAATCAAAATCAAAGGTTTTATTGATGCGCACTACCTGATCAAACCAGGCTTTTAGTTGTGCCGGCATACCGTAGTTGTACATAGGTGAAGAAATAACAATCACATCAGCCTGTGCCACTTCCTGAATTAACTGATCTGATAAAGCCAGCAGCTGCTTTTGCTCCGGGCTTTTATCTTCATCCGCTGTAAACACTGCGGCAATCCATTCCTGAGTGATAAAGCCGGGCGGATTTACACCCACATCGCGATAGGTATATTCATCTATGTGGCGAGTTTTTTGCCAGCTGTCAATGAATTGATGGGCGATCCTTTTGGATATGGAACTGTGTCGGTTTTGGTTCTGATCAAAACATCTTACGCTGGCATCGATATGCAGTAACTGGGTCATGGTGTTATCTCCCGGTGTTGATTTGTACCTGAACTATAAGATCAGCACCATTGGGCGACAAACGAATAAAATAAGATTATAGATGAGTTTAAATCATCTATAATAATGGCTTTGCGGAACCACAAACAGGCAGGTTGTGATGCAGGTATCGTTACAGGCGCTGAAAGCATTCGAAGCAGCGGCACGACACGGCAGTTTTAAAGCGGCGGCCGAAGAACTGTCACTGTCGCCTACAGCTATTTCTCACCATGTGCAGAACCTTGAAAGCAGGTTGAGTCTCTCGCTGTTTCATCGCAGTGTCAGAAAGATCCAACTGACACAGGCCGGGAAAAGGTTAGCTGACGCTGCCAGCCGGGGCTTCAGAACGATTGAACAGGCGCTGGAAGAGATCAGCCTGGCAGGCAGAAAAATTCAGGTTGCCACAACCACTTCTTTTGCCTCTTTGGTATTGATCCCCGCACTGGAAGACTTCCAGCGACAATTTCCCAGCATTGCTGTGGAGGTCTCCAGCGGAGAAAGCATTGAAAATCAGCTCTACTCGTTGCCGATCCGTTTTGGCAATACTGAGAGTGTGGCTGCTGAGGATATTCTGTGTCGCGAAACATTTGATGTTTTTGGCGCACCATCGGCTGTGCCGGCATTGATGAGTAACAACGCGCTGCGAATTGCGTTAACCCGATGGAAAAACCCGGCACTGCAGGCGCCACCAATCGACAGCTGGTTGGCTAATAACTTCAACCTGAAACCCGATATTGAGTTTATCAGCCATGATCAGGAGCTGATCGGGATCCAGCAGGCCGTCATGGGCAAGTGCCTGGTGTTTTGCTCCGCAACACTGAGTAAACCTTTTGTGCAAGGCGGCCTGTTAACACCGGTCGGCAGCCATTCTGTAGACACAGGTTATTGTTATTATTGCCCCGACAAGTCGCACTACGACAGTAACAACAACCAACTTTTTTTGCATTGGCTACAGGCCCTGCTGGTGGCATAGCGTTGGCGTTGCAGCCTATCTGGTTTATCTCAGTGATTGTGATTGCCAAACCAGGTTGGGGGCCTCGGCTTTGGCAAAGCGGATAAAATGCCGGTCAAGGGTATCGACTATTTCGGCCAGTTCCTGTTCGGAATCGGCCCGGCACACCATATTCAAAGACCCGGCATCAGACCATAAGGTGCAGGTTCCCTCGGCAAAATTAACATTGCCCTGATGCTCGCTCCAGTTGGCAGTGACCCTGTGGGCAAAATGTTTGCACAATCGCTGCAAATATTTACTGCCGTTGTGGGTTTGTACCTCGGCAGTGCGATGAAATTGAGATTGTTGTTCAGACATATATGGTTCCTGAATATTGGCATACAACGCAGACGGAAAAGCCATACGGGCTATAACAGGCCGGTGTTGCACGTTGAACACTTAAATGATAATAATTATTATTTACGATGCATTATGGGAATTGAGGCCTCAAAGGAAATAAAAGTTACAACTGTTACATTTGTCTCCGGGAATTCTTCTGTCAGCGACTGGGGGCAGGCGTAGATATCGCTAACCTGTTTCGCCAAATGTCACAATTGTAACCTTGATTGCTGAACGCTCAGTGGCCGCGTAGCATCCCAAATCCTCAATAAATTTGTCACCATCTGATACAGGGAAGTACCTCATTTATGAAATCACACCACACTAATCCTGCCCTTGATGGCCCGATTTTGCGCACCTTTTTTTATTATGTTGTGCCTTCGATGGTGGGTCTGGTGGCCCTTACTACGGCGAATCTGGTGGACGGTATCTTTGTGGGTAACTATGTGGGAGCCGAAGCGTTGGCGGCCATTAGTTTGCTGTTACCCTATTTTAGTTTGTTGATTGCTATTGCCCTGATGCTGGCCATCGGTGGGGCTGTGACGGTCGGAAAATACCTGGGCCAGGGAAATGTGGCAATGGCTTGCGGGGTGTTCAGTAAAGTGCTGATAGTGACCGTACTGCTGAACAGTGTGTTTGCCATCGCCAGTTTTGTTGCTGAACCCTGGTTGTTGTGGCTGCTTAATGCGCCGGTTGATGTTCAGCCTTTGATGCGGGAATACCTGGCGGTGATCCGCTGGGTATTTATCGGACAGTTAACCACTATGGTCCTGTATTATTTTGTGCGTATGGACGGCCACCAGGTGTTAGGTACCTGGGCGCTGGTGGTGGGGGCCCTGACGAACATCGTTTGTGACGCCCTGTTGGTTGTCCATTGGCAAATGGGCCTGGCCGGGGCCGCTTATGCCACGGCAATTGCTCAGTTGTTGCAATTCGCGGTACTGTCAGGTTGGTTTTTCAGTCAGCGTCGAAGCCTGCGCTTTTCTCTTTTCCAGCAACAATGGCGAACGCTGTGGCGCACCGCCTACAATGGTTTTTCTGAGTTCATTAATGAGATCTCAGTCGGGGTGTTGTTTCTGTTACTCAACTGGTTATTGGTCACGCAATTAGGGACCTCGGGGGTAGCGGCTTTCAGTGTCGTGAACTACCTCATCTTCCTCAGTATTATGCTGAGCTACGGTGTGGCGGATGCGCTGCACCTGTTAGTCAGTCAAAATTTTGGTGCCGGTCATCGTCAGCGTATCGGTCAGTTTTTGACCTTGTCGTTGGCCACGGCCTGTGCCATTGGTGGTGCCCTGGTGTTAGCCGTGGTTTTCGCTCAGAGCACAGTTATCAGTTGGTTTTTGGATGCGGAAGCGGTGGCCGTGGCATCGTTATCCGGGAATATTATGCTACTGCTGTGGCCGTTGTTTCTGGTCAATGGTTGTAATATTTTGCTCAGTTGTTATCTGACCGCAGTGCATCAACCCGGGGTATCCGCGACGCTGGCTTCCTGTCGCAGCATCCTGTTGCCCGCCATGATGTTGTTGCTGTTTTATGGGGTTTTTTATCACACCAATTTATTCGGACCGACGCCGTCAGATTGGTTATTTCTGCTGGGACTGCCGGTGGCAGAATGGTTAACCTTCTTGCTGGCATTGAGCTTTGCCTGGCGCTTTCGACCTGCACGCCTGTTCTGAGATGTAACAATTGTAAATTCAATTGAAGGTGATAATGGTTATCATTAACCTGTTGGGCAGTTTAATAACCGGCGCAAGCTTCAGGAGTTATGCATGGCATTTCAGGCCAGGCAAGTGGCAGACGATGCTTCCTTTCAGGCGTTCGCAAACGCTTATCTCAGAGAAATTCAGCCAGGTGTCTGGCATCCTGCCGACCAATGGCAGCGGTGTTCGGGTCTGGAACCAGAGCAACAAACACAGTTCATCAATGAACTACAGTTGGTCAAAACCGGACAGAGTCTGGCCATTGCCGTAACTTACCGTTCACTGGTGGGACGACACAAACTGGCTCAGTGCTATCAACTGCAACCCGGTAGTATGGACTGGCATCCCATTGATTCAATATCCGCCATTATGTTGTTGATTCAGGAGATTTATGCCCAACCTGACGGTGCAATACCAGTCAGTGATCAGCAACTGGAATTGACCTCCCGCACCCTGGAAAGCCATCAGATTATGGCGCACTATCTGCAAGCCAGACATGATGATGCGGCGTTGCAAAGTGGCCGGTTTATCGATACTGAGCAATCTATTTTATTTGGCCATTGGTTGCATCCCACCCCTAAGTCACGACAGGGTATGCACCAGTGGCAGCACGCCCGTTATGCCCCTGAACTCAAAGGGCGTTTTAAACTGCACTTTTTCGCAGTGGAAGCGGATTTAGTGATACAGAATTCGGTATTAGCGCACAGCGCCGAACACATAGTGGCAGATATCGCGAATCGCGAAGCGGATGAGGCATTGCGACAGTGTGCAGAACAGCAACGCAATCAGGGCAGAGTGTTGCTGGCTGTACACCCATTGCAGGCAACCTGGTTGCTCAATCAGGATTACATTCAGCAACTTATTCATCAGCACAAATTGTTTGAAGTGGGTCCACTCGGCCCTTTCTTTACTGCCACTTCGTCAGTACGGACCTTATATTGCGACGAACTGGACTATATGGTGAAGGTGTCGATACCGGTTAAAATCACCAATTCAATGCGTATTAACATGCGTCACGAACTGGCGGCCGGGGTTACGTTGGCCCGCCTGATGACTGACAATGGCTTCAGTCAGAGCCACCCTGATTTTAGTTTGATCCGCGACCCGGCTTATCTATCTTTGGATTTACCCCAGCGACAGGAGAGTGGTTTTGAATTTATTATTCGCGATAACCCCTTTGCAGCACAGGCGGGTGATACCGGGCTGGCAGGTGTGCAATCACTGGCAGCTTTGCTGCAGGAGCCCATTCATCCCGGTGGGCACTCCAGGCTGGCACAAATCATCACCAAACTGAGTTTGCAGCAAGGTAAATCACTGGCGCAAACCAGTATGGATTGGTTTAGCCGTTACTGGCAGTGCGCTATTGAGCCCGCCATTCAGTTGTTTGATCAGTTGGGGATCGCGCTGGAAGCACACCAGCAAAATTCAATACTGGCACTCAGCCGCGGCTACCCGGAACGCTATTATTATCGGGACAACCAGGGGGTTTACCTGGCTGAATCTCAGCGCGAAATCTTACTGGATATCGAACCCGGTCTTGAGCAATGCCCGGAGTTATTTTATGCCGACAGTATGATCTTCGACCGCTTCAGCTATTACCTGGTTATCAATCAGTTGTTTGCGGTTATCAATCGCTTCGGGTTGGATCAACTGCTCCCCGAATCGGTGCTGCTGGAAGAAACACGTAACCGGTTATTGCGTTTATTGCCGCGTATGTCGGGCCGGGGTAGCGCCCTGATTGAGTCGATTTTGTATCGCAAAACTATTCCGTGCAAAGGCAACCTGCTGACCAGGGTGGAAGATGTTGATGAACTGCAGGCAGATAACGAACTGGCAGTTTACACCCAGATATACAACCCGTTGTATACCCGCACCAGCCTGCCGCACAATGCCGCTAATATTCTGACCGAAGCCGAGGTTGCGCTTGAGTCTGTCTGAGGCTGGTGTATCAGCGCCATTGAGCAGTACAACACAAAGCGAAAAGGTTTGCCGTCATCGGGCACGGGTGATACGACAATTGCTGGAAGCAGCATTGTTCGAAGGCCTGTTGCCCTATCACTTTGATGGCAACTGGTTTAGGTTTAACGGCAAAACGCTGAGCTATTGTGCCCGCGGCAACCTGTCCGGTTTTGGCCGGGTACGCCTGATACAGGAACAGATTTGGCAATGCCACGCCAGCGAGCTACATCCGGTGGATTTGGCTGAGTTGGTGGCAGCACTACCAGGGCAGGCAAAGGCGCGCCAACGCTTACTACAGGAATTGCAACAAACCATCGCGTTTTGTCGCTGGAACCAGGACAACCTCGTCAGCGCAGAGGATCGTCGAGGTCTGGATTACGTGGCGCTGGAATCCGCTATTCACGAGGGACACCCCTACCATCCTTGTTTTAAAGCGCGCACCGGCTTTAGCTTTAATGATCATGCTCAATATGGCCCCGAAGCTGCTAACCGCTTTCAGCTTTGTTGGTTGGCGGTAAGGAAGTCGCTTCTGGCTATGCGTCTGGATTGTCATGACGAACAGGCGTTTTGGCAGCGGGAACTGGGCAGCGAATGCTGGCAGCAACTTTGCGACGCGATGGAGGCTCAGGGTATCGGATCGGAGGAGTACACCTGGTTACCTATTCATCCCTGGCAACTTGCCAGGTTGCATACGTCACTGGCACCTGCCATAGCACAGCGCCATGTGCTTCTGCTGGGCAAGGCCGGTGATGAATATCAGGCCAGTATTTCGTTGCGTACTTTGTTGAATGTCAGTCACCCTGAAAAGGCCAACATCAAGGTGCCGCTTAATGTGGTGAACAGCTCATCGCTGCGCACCATTGAACCTCATTCGGTGTGCACCGCTCCTCTGTTAAGTCAGTGGTTGCACACAGTGATTGCGCAAGATCCCTGGTTTGCTGAGCACAGTGAGCTGCTGATTCAGCGTGAATACGCCGCGATGGTGCTGCAAGACGACAACAGAGTAAATCCGGATGCCCATACTGACCACCCGTGGCTGAAAATGCTTGCCCCCTCGTTGTGTGTCATCTTTCGCGACAGTATTGCTACAGTGGCGGATGGTTTTACCGCGACGCCTTTTGTGGCCTTGTGCCTGACAGAAGCCGATGGCGATGCCTTTATCGCCCCCTGGCTGCATCAGTACGGGATTGAAACATGGCTACGGCGTTTGTTGGAGGTGGTTGTCTGGCCAGTCTGGCATTTGCTGGTACGCCATGGCATTGCGCTGGAAACTCATGGGCAAAATATGACCTTACTGCACCACAATGGCTGGCCGCAGAAACTGGTGCTGCGGGATTTTCATGAAAGCCTGGAATTTGTCAGTGAGTTTTTGGCGGCACCAGAGCTGCAACCGGATTTTGCTACATTGCACCCGGATTATGAGCATGCCGAAGCGGATCGCTTTTACTGGATGTCTTCGGTGGAGGCCCTGCGTGAGCTGCTGGTTGATACCCTGTTTGTGTACAACCTGAGCGAGCTGGCGCAGTTGTTAGAGCAGCAATTTGATTATCCGGAAACGCAGTTTTGGCAGCAGGTTGATGCAGCGTTGCAGGGTTATGCCGCAACGGCACACAACTGGTCAGAGCGTCTGGCCCGGATTGATGTTTCCCGGCCGAAGATCCGGACTGAATCGTTGTTGCGCAAAAAGCTGAGTGGTCAATCAGACCGTGAATTTCACCATACCATACCTAACCCCGTTCAGCCGATTCGGGGTGGAGTCTAACATGTTATATATTGATGAAACCTTCTACGCCCGTCAGGCGCTGGAGCAACAATTTGCAGAGTTTGCCAACCTGGCGCCGTTACAGGAGCCGGGTGGGCACATAGCTATCTGTGTTCCTGATACCTTTTTGGGCCTGGCGATGTGCCTTTATGCCAGAGAACACAAGCTGTCTGTGTTACCTATTCACGGCAATACTCCCAAAGCACTCGCAAAAAACTATGCCGTAAAGGCGGGTTGTGGATGGTTGTTTTATGGCGATATCAATAATCCGTTGAGTCTTACCGTGGCCGCCAGTGAACCCTCAGATGCCGGGTTGATTCAGATGAGTTCCGGCACCACGGGTGCATCAAAATGTATCAAGCGCAGTTGGGCGGATATCACCACGGAAATTGACAGTTACTGTCAGCATTTTCCCGAAGCCCGGCAGATGAATCCTGTGGTGGCCTGCCCGGTGACTCACTCTTATGGTTTGATTTGCGGTGTCCTGGTGGCGCTGGCTCGTGGTCAGATGCCCAGAGTCGTCATCAATATCAACCCTAAATTTTTGCTGAAGCTGCTTTTGGCCACCGACAAACCCTTGTTGTATACCTCGCCCGCCATGCTCAGTACCCTCATTCAGTTTTGGCCGAAAGGCAGTCACCTGCATGCCGCGATAATTTCGGGCACGTTAATGTCAGAGCCGGTGTTTAAGCGGGTGCGTTTGCAGGTGGCAAACCTGTTCCAGCAATATGGTTGCTCTGAAGTGGGCTGTATCAGCCTTAACCGGGATACCCAAAGTGCGAATGCGGTAGGCAGTATTTTACCTCACCTGCAAGCCAGCGCAGGAAACGAGCCGGGTGAGCCTCAGGAGATATGCGTCAGTCAATGTATGTCCGCCGATACCGCACCGGTACGCACTCAGGATTTGGGCTATTTTGCACCGGCGCTGAATGGCGAGTCACTACTGCATTTTGTGGCCCGACAGGATGACACCATCATTGTGGCGGGTATGAATATCTATCCGCAAGATGTTGAAGATGTGGTGTTGTCGCATCCGCAGGTGCGAGATGCCGTGTTATTCAAAATACCGGATGCACAGGCCGGTCAGCGGGCATGTTTGCAATTTTGCACAGACAGCACGTTGCAGGCCGATGAGTTGCGCCGCTGGTGCGGCCAGCGACTGGCCGACTGGCAGGTGCCCCATCGGGTGGTGGCCGTGCCTGAAATCGGGCGCCTGGCGAACGGCAAGATCAATCGCAAGCAACTGGCAGCAAGTTGGCTGGCTTCACAAGGCACTTCATCCGAAGGCCAGCCATGCCAGGAGAATGACCCCAGGTTGACAGCAGGCTAGTACAGGAATTCCAGCATGAACAAAGATAAAATTATTGCGGCGATCAGACAGGTGTTGCAGCAAGAATTGCAATGCCAGTACCTGGATCGCTTCAGTGCCAGTGCCCGTCTCAACGAAGATTTGTATCTGGACTCGGTGTTGTTAATGCAGTTGCTATTGCACCTGGAATTATCACTCGGTGTCCCGGTGCCCGACAGTGCCCTGAATAAAGAGGATTTTGCCACGGTTGACAGTCTGGCGCAGTTTTTACTTCGTCAGTCCGGCGAAACAATGCCCTCAGGCACTGACTCAGCTGCGCCTCAGGAGGAATTCGAAGACATCAAGGTACACTGCTTTGTCAGTTGCCTGTGTGAGATCATTAAAGCCGATGAGCGGGTTGATCACCGGCCGTTTTACTTCGGGGTTTGGGATGCTGAGGTGCTGATTGATGAGCAGTGCCGCCTTGCGTATCACGCCCCCACGCTCAATCACGACTTCTTTCGCACCTGGTTCCAGCGTATTTACGGTGTGGCGGTGAATCCCTGGTATCGCCCTGACCTGAGTAAAACACAGAACCTGGACATCATGCAGTCGCTGTTGCGGCAAAAAAGTGCCACTCAGCAACTGATGGTGATGCTGGATATGTATCTGCTACCGGAACGGGAAAACAAGTTTAATCAGAACCCCTTTCCCCATTATGTGATGTTGGCAGAAACGGACGATCCCTTGCAGTGGTTTATGTATGACCCTGATTTTCGGTGGGAAGGCGTTCAGGCCAAACAGCAGGTTCTTCAGGCGGTGGCGTCAGAAGCGGTAGCTGGTGGTTATATTTTTGATAGTAAGCAAATTAAACCTGCGCACAATCAGGTTATTGCGGACTATTTTCTGGCCTGTATCCGGCGCGACACCAATCCAATGACTGACCGGGTGCGACAGATTGTTAAGCGTCACGAAGCGCAGGCTACTGATGGGCCCGCGTTAAGTCACCTGGGTACGGCGTTGCAACAATTGCCGGTTCTGGCAATTCGCAAGTATGCCTATGAACATGGATTCGCTTTTTTCTGGCTGGATATTGGGTTTCCTGAGCCGGAGTTTGAATTTTGGTGTGAGGTCATCGAAGACCTGGTCAGCAGCTACAAAAAGATTCAATACCGGGCCATGAAACTGGCCAGCGGACAACTGTCTGTTACTCAACAGGCGCAATTGTTTGCCGAAATTCATCAGTTGCTGAATGAACAGGACGACAGGGAATTTCGCATTAAAACGCGATTGTGGGAAGTGTTTGAACAGTGGCGACTCAAGCACCAATTGAGCTCTGTTGAGCCATTAGCCGATGCCCGGGAGGTGAACCTGTGAACTTATCAGTTTGTACTATTACCTTTCGTCATCAGTTAATTTCTATTGCTGAGATCGCCAGTTGGGCGCAGCGCAATCATTTTCAGGGTATCGAATTATGGGGCGCTCATGCCAAAAACCTCGCAGAGCAGGCGCAGTATGATCAGCACTGGTTAGCGGATTTTGGTCTGAAAACCAGTATGTTGAGTGATTACCTGCCGTTACTGGCGGAGGAGCGCGTGCTGTATCACAAGGTACAGTTGCTGGCGCGTCTGGCACGTCACTGGGGCAGTCGAAAATTACGCACCTTTGCCGGTTCTGACGGTAGTGCTGATCTGAATGAACAACAGCGGGATCAACTCTTTGCGCGCCTGCAGTTGGTGTGTGACTGGCTGGAACCTCATGGCATTAATCTGGTGATAGAAACGCACCCGAAAACCTATGCAGATTCGGTCGCGGCGACTCAGGAATTATTCGCCGGTGTAGGCCGAAACAATATGCAACTGAATTTTGATGTACTGCATGTATGGGAGTCGGGGGCGGAGATAATACCGGCACTGGAAGCGCTGTTGCCGCTGATCAATCACTTTCATTTTAAAAATATCAGTGACGCCGCCCATCTGGGTGTCTTTGCCCCGGATAATGTTTATGCGGCAGCCGGTACCAGAGAGGGCATGGTGCCTATCTTTGAAGGAGCGGTTGACTACGCCGGTTTTATTGATTACCTGCAGCAACACCCCAATCCCAGATTGCACCATATGGACGCTTCTCTGGAATGGTTTGGCAATCATTGTAAAAAGGTACTGGGACGAGACCGCTATCTGCTGCAATTGCAACAGCAAAATGCGCTGCCAAACCGAGGCATAGCTGGCTGAGCCTCAGCCGGATAACACAACGAGGAGTCGTTATGTCTACGTTTATCCAACAGCAACCGAACCGGGTTTTACCCGCCGCCAGACGCATCGCTGCTTTTGATGTAGCGAAAGGTGTGGCAGTTGTTTTAATGATCATGATCCATGTACTGGATTTTTACGGATTGCCGGAAGTGCGTTTCGGGGTGTTTGGTTCTACCCTGAAATTTGCCGTGGGCTGGCCGGCTGCCTCGATGTTTGTATTTGTGATGGGGCTGTTTGTCACCTATACCGGCATTCACAGTTTGCGACAAGACCTGATGCGGGCTGCGGGGTTGTTTGCATTAGGATACTTACTGAATCTGACCCGCAGCACCATCCCTATGTGGCTGTCCATTGAAATCGGCCTGGTGACGGCTGCCGATGTTGCCCCGCATACGCCGTTGTCGGAATTTTTGATTGTTGATGTATTTCAGTTTGCCGGGTTGGCATTACTGATATGTGCTTTGTTGAAACACTATTTGCCGCATCCGGGATACTGGTTACTGGCCGCTCTTGCTGTGGCTTTTGTATCACCGCTGCTATGGGATATCAGTAGTAACAACGTCGTATTGAACGAAGTGTTAAAACTACTGGTTGGCAACGAAGCCCAGGGAGCGATGTTCCCACTGTTTCCCTGGTTGGCTTATCCGCTGGCGGGTATGGCGCTGGGATACGGCTTGCGCCGCACCGGTGATATTGATAAGGGGCTGCAAGCATATATGTGGCTGGGGTGGGTATTAATGGCCGCAGCGGCGGTGTTAATGTACAGCAATCCCGGATATCACATTGCAGACAACCTGCGCAGTGGACCCGGTCTGATAGTGTTTTTTAGTGGTCTTATTCTGGTGTTTTTATGGGGTTGCCACACCCTGACAAAGCGCGCCTCAAAGCACAACTCTGCGTTGTCGCTGATACGTTTTTGGGGAAAGCGGGTGACGGCGATGTACGTGGTGCAGTGGTTACTGATTGGATGGGGATTGATGTTGTTTGGCCTGCAACAAATGAACCTGATACAAAACGTGCTGGCCATGGTTGGGGTATTACTGTTGTCTGATATGTTGGTCAGAGCCTGGTGCAGTTTACGCAAGGTTCGCCGTATTAGTGCCGGGGCAAGCGTATCCTGATTTGCAGACCGGATGACTCACCGGCATTATTGCGTTGATTACTGGCGTTGATGGTGCCACCAACGGCCTGCACCTGTCGTTGTGCCAAGGCCAGGCCAAGGCCAAACCCACCGCGTTTACCGGTCTGGATAACTGCCCCTGACGTTGCTCCCGGGGTCGCCAACGTATTGTGATTACTGCGAGCAGCATCTACCCGAAAAAAGGGCTTAAAAATATCCAGTAGTAGCGGCTCCGGTACTCCTGGCCCCTGATCACTGATAACAAGCTCGAACTGTGCTGCAGACTCGCTAAGGGTCACATCCACAGTGCCTGTTTTTGGGGTATGGCGCAGTGCATTTCGCAAGATATTTTCTATGGCCTGACCCAATGCCTGTTGATTGCTGTGGCTCAGCAGGGCTTCTTTGGGCAACTGCATGTGCAGTCCCTGATCCGGAAATTCAAAACGGGCATCGTCGGCAATCACCTGGAGCAATTCCACCAGATCGAAACTATCGCCGTTAAGTTTCGGTGATTCGGTATTCAGCCACGCCAGGGTCAGGGTATCTTCTGCCAGTTCCCGCATCGTTTGTGCTTCGTAACGCAGTCGCTGCAATGCCTGTTCAGCATTGGGTTGCGCCTGTAACAGGTCAATGGCCATATCGATTCGGGTTAGTGGAGTACGTAGTTCATGGGACAGATCTGATAACATCTGTCGCTGATTATAGATGAGCTGGCTGGTGCGCTGGGCCATTTGATCGAATGTCAGGGCGAGTCGAGCCAGTTCATCTTCCCGATTCTGTACGGCACTGTATACCCGCACTTCCATATTGCCCATACTGAATTCCCGGGTTGCCGTTTCCAGTTTTCGCAAGGGAACCATCACGTGCTGATAAAGAATAAAACTCAAAGCACAAAGTACCAGTAAGGGAAGGGCGAACTGCAGTAACAGCTCCATTTGCAAAAGCCAATTACCGGGGCGCATTCGCTGCGGTAAGCGGATCAGTAAGTGTGTATTAGCATCCAGAAAGGGAACTTCCATGACCGGGTTATAATTAAAATCCAGATGTACTTTCCATTCGACACTGCGCCCTATCTGATAGCGTTCCTTGTATTGCGCTGGAATAACACTGTCAGCCAGTGGCACTATACGGGATGAAACCATCGCAGCCCAGGTATCTTCTTTGGCCTGCAGTGCTTTGAGCCATTGTGCCAGTGCCGCTTCCCCCTGGGTTAACCAGACTTGCTCTGCCTGTCGCCCGTAATCCAATAATTGCTGTTGGTGCTCCTGAGCGAGATAACTCATTTTGGTTTGGGTTTGTTCGGTCAGCCAACTAATAGCCCAAAACAACAGTACTGTGCCCAAACCGATAGTTGCCAGCAGCTTCCATAGCAAGCTATTTTTCATGCAAATCGATACCCTTTGCCATGTACTGTAGCCAGCCTGTGCGACGCCATGCCTGCATCTTCCAGCTTTTTGCGCACCCGGCTCATGTGCATGTCGAGGCTGCGATCGTAGCGACTAAATGGACGGTTAAGCACGGTCTGGTAGAGCAGAGGTTTGCTCAGTACCTGTTCGCGATTTTCTAACAACACCCAAAGCAATTTAAACTGCAACGGCGTAAGGCTAACATCTTTGCCGCTAAACGCCGTTTGCTGCGTACTGCGGTTGAGCTGCAGTTGATCTATGGTGAGGCTATTACCCGGTACAGAGGCTTTGTGATACCCAAATGAACGGCGCAACAGCGCTTCAATGCGAACCAGCATCTCGGTAAAGTTAAAGGGTTTAGGCAGGTAGTCATCAGCGCCACTACTGTAGCCCTGAATGCGTTCTTGCTCGGCACCGCATGCGGTCACCATCATTACCGGGGTGTGTTTGACTTTGCGCAACTGTTCGAGAATCGAAAACCCGTTCATGCCGGGCAGCAACACATCCAGTAAGATTAAGTCAAAACGTTGTTGCAATGCGGCCAACAAACCTTGTTCGCCATCCTGACATTGTTGGGTCTTAAATCCCCTGCCTTGCAACAGTTCAGCAACCTGTGCACTGAGGGTCAAATCATCTTCGATAATTAAAATTCGGCTGGCATTCATGGTACATAAATTACTCGGACTTGAATCAGTGAGATACTATTGCAAATAGTTCTCATTTGCAAGTGAGTGATAAAGTATGTGTATCTGAACTTTATATGTTGCTTCTGATAGCTAAATCCGCCTGCATTAAATACGCTATAGCGTAAATTTATTTTTGTTACGCCACAGCGTAAATGTTGCAATATTTACGCTTTGGCGTATAGTCTTGATAATTACGCTATAGCGTATCCATAAAGGTGGATGTAATGAATATTACCCGTCCAGATCAACTGGCTAATTGTATTAAAGCGCACCGCAAGCAGGCTGGGTTATCTCAAAAACAGGTCGCTGAACTTATTGGCATTCGTGTTGCCACGCTGTCTGATTTTGAAAACAAGCCTGAATCATCAAAGCTGGAAACATTTTTTAAAATTCTTGCTGCATTGGAATTGCAGCTGGATGTTTCTTCCCGGAAAGCCGCCAGGGCTGACTCACATGTAAATGACATTTATTGGTAGTTGAATGAGGCAGGGCAGCGCTATGGAGCAACTTGATGTTTACATGAACGGGTTTCTGGTGGGTGAATACTCACGTGATTCAGCGGGAAATAATCAATTTCGCTATGCACCACAATGGTTACGTTCGCCTGCAAAGCGCAGTATTTCATTGTCTATTCCGCTGAGTACAGCGCCTTACAAAGGCAAAGTAGTTTATAACTTTTTCGACAATCTATTACCTGATGCAAGAGAAGTCAGAGAACGGGTCGTCGCCCGTTATCAGGCGGATTCCACAGAACCATTTGATATATTGAGAAATACCAATTCCGATAAACATTTGCACACTCAGCGCAGCCTCAGAGACATTAGTTCTAGGCGTGCGAATGAAAGAATACTGGTGGTCTTGTGAACTTCGCACAACAAAGAAATAATGTTTCTGAGGCGCGTCTTCGATGGGGCTGAAAAGCATTTATACGGTGTTGGATGTTTTTGATTTAGGCCCACTAGACCGTCAAACATCCGCCTTGTCTAAATGCTTTTCAACTCCCACTGAGACGGGTAAATGTTTATCGGAATTGGTATAGATCGGTAGGGACTGCATCGGCGCTATTCAGCTTCTTCCTTCGGGAAGCCCGCCAGGAGACGTACAGCGCATTGCTTACAAAGCCCTCTCTGAGCAACGCATGGCAGAAATCCTCCAGGGTTACCGTACCCAGGTACCATTAGGGATGCTGAGAGACGAGGATGATTTTCGTATTTCCCTGGCGGGTGCACAGGAAAAAACGGCATTACTGAAACATCAGGAGAACTGGTGTTTACCTCTACACTCAACACCAACAACGCATATTTTAAAACTGCCCATTGGTGAGATTAAGTCTCATGATCGCTCTATTGATATGACACACAGTGTTGAAAATGAATATCTCTGCTTAAAGCTGGCCAGGGGCTTTGGTTTTGCAGTGCCGGATTGTGAAATAGTGTCACCAATGGGTGTTAAAGCGCTGGCTGTTGAACGTTTCGATCGCAAATTTTTTCCAGATAAAACCTGGCTGATGAGATTACCTCAAGAGGATTTTTGTCAAATCCGGAAGATGTCACCTGCCCGAAAATACGAGTCTGATGGCGGTCCCGGTATTCGGGAAATTATGGAGGATCTAAGAGGCTCTCAAAATGCCATTAAAGACAGAGATACCTTTATGCGAGCACAGGTATTGTTCTGGCTTCTGGGCGCGACAGATGGCCATGCAAAAAACTTTTCGGTGTTTATCAATGCCGGAGATACCTACCAGCTGACGCCACTTTACGACATAGTGTCAGCTTTTCCGGCGGTCACAAAAAAGGGGCTGCATTATCGGGATTTGAAACTGGCCATGTCGCTGAAGGCCAGCAAAGGCCGAAAAAACCAGATAGATATGATCTACCCTCGTCATTTCATGGCAACCGCGAAAGAAGTGGGGTTTAGTGAAAACCGCATGCAAGCTATCCTGGCGGAATTTGCCCAAACCAGCGAGCAGGTCATGTCGGATGTGCAAAAATCCTTACCAAAAGACTTCCCTACCGACGTTAAAGATGCCGTGTACACGGGCATGTTACGTTTGCTAAAAAGATTGAGGTGAAATTAAACCTCTTGCCCACCACCCTGGCACTACTCCAGCCCCTCTGGAAGTTGTAGAGTCCCAGCCAGTGACGTCTACTACTTCGCCGATAAAGTTATAACCTTTCAAGGCATTTAGATATCATGCTTTTGCTGGACAGGTGCATGGTATCAACACCTTCCAAAGTAACTTCAGCGGCGCGAAGGCTCTTACTGAGTGGCATATATTTCGGGTTAAGATTTCTGTCGCGTCATGAGCAATATGAAGTCTGATTACGTTGGCTTAATTTTTAAAATACTACGCACGTCATTTTCCACAAAATTTTTAACAGGTCTTGGGAAAGTACTTTTGTAAAATAACTTAATTTATAAAAATTTTGGTAGTTCCCCCGAATCTAAATATTTAAGAAGACTGGGATTATTTAAAACGGACCTGTAATAAATTGCTCCCCATGAGTTAAATGTTTTTACTTCTTCTTGTTTGCAATATATACGGATTAATTGTCTCGCGGTTAGGGGATCCTCATACTCCCTCTCATCTGCGATTAAGCGCAAAAGATGTAAATGTTTGCTTTCACAATATTCTTCTATACGCTCCTTAAGTCTTATACCATCAATATGACTTTCAATGAGTCGCTTATAATCTTTGTCAATAATATCTGCGACGCAAACTTTAAAACCAGATGGTCTTTGATATGGGGGAATAATATCAATATGAAATAAACACTTTTTGGCGTGATCGTAATAAGGATGAAAATAAGCTTTTTTATGTTTAACCGTTAAATAGTGCGTCGATTTATGACCTTGGCATGTAGTGCACATAGGAGTTAGATTATCAATGCATATAGCTAATTCTGGAAAAATTTCTTTCGGTAAATAGTGATCTAGAGTGCCCGGTGTACCATCTTCGCCGCAAGACGGGCAATATATCAATCGATGCTTCTTCCGCATTTTTTCGAGTATCCGGAAAGGGAACTTTTTTTGTGCAGGCGTGTATAGATTTATTAGTGATTTCTTCCGGTCTATGGCTTCCTGTTCAGATTTAGTATATTTGAGTAAGTTGAGAGGTTTTAGATGTTCTGGATTCCCCTTACAAGCTTTGTAAGTATTGAACTGGGTTTTCAAGTCACCAGCGATAGCTTTATAAAAACTCAAAAATTTTTTCCGTTCAGAAATTACAGTTTCAATTACATCGATAGAATCTTCATCGGGAGGATTAATTCTAGTGACCATTACTCCGCCCCAGTCGAAGAATCTTCATTGTCATTTCTTCATTTATTTGACCATCTAGTAGACTTATTAATTCATCAGAAGAAAACTCTTTTACTTTCTCTTCTAACCAATCATCAAATGGTTTGGTAACTGATTTATCTCCAAATACATAACTTGATATACGTTGCATGTCTCCACCAAATGTTTCAAATGGGGGAGATACTATATCCAATCCATAGCCTTCATCTCTAAAAATATGGACGCATCTTGATGGTACTTCTCTAACAACAGCAAGAGAATGCGTTGCTAAGATTGCCTTTGATTTGAATGGTTTGAGAACAGCTTTTAGTAGTGCTATGAACTCAATTTCGAGCGTGGGATGCAGAAACAGCTCAGGTTCATCGATAACCACTAAACTATTATCTTTAAGTTCACCAACAACATTGATTACTATGTAAGTGAATAATCTTTGACCGGAACTAAGTGAGCATAGATTTTTGTCTTTTATGAAAACTACACCAGTTTCCAGTTTGCATGCTTCCGAAAGTTCGCTTTCTGATACTTCGGATGGTAATTCCTTATCCACAGTAAGATAGTGCTTTCCATTAACTTTTATTAAGCTGTCACCATAGTCTGAAAATAATGATAGATCCTTTAATTCAAGTGCTATGGCATCAAATTGGAATGCGTTTTTTAATGCTTGCTGTACTGTAAGTAGCTTTTCTACTCTACCGTGTATAAAGTCATATTCATTATCGTCATAGATCGCCCTAAGAATTGAATTGGCAGAATTATAACTGGGTAAATTACGATTAATTCCAATGCTCCCATCATTATTCATATATCTAAAGCCGAAATACTTATATGCTTGCTTATCTTGAAGCTCGTTGCCTTCGAGGTCTAATGTAAACTCTTCAAATGGACTGTAAGAAACAAGAATTAATTTACTAATGTTGGGGGGGGAGTTGAAAGGAGTGTGGTTTTGCTTTTCAAGTAGTTCAGGCTTCCCAATACCCGTTTTAAGCCAGTATTCAACCAAAGATTTAATGCTGTAAGACTTGCCGATCCCATTTGAACCGATCAATACATTTATGTCATAAGGTAAAAGTGAAGATTCAAATTTGTACGGGATGGTTTCAGTTTTTCCATCTTGAGTTAGAAGGTTAAGTTCGAAGCTTTTTATTTCAGTTGAACTTTTTTCGATAGTTCGCCAGCCATCCTCAAAAGCCTTGATAGAGCCGCTTTCCCGCAATAGAGAACCTTCAAACTCTTTGCTGTTAAGCAATATGTTTGCCTTTTTTCTCTGCTTGATATGCTTTAGAAAGCCAGCATCTCTCAATTCAGAGAGCAACTTTTTTGTTTTATTTGTCCCTAATTTTGATATAAGTATTGAGTAAATTTCAATGTTTGATGGTAAAGATATGTAGTTAACTTGAGGGATAGGAAAAAATCCGGTCCATCCATTATTTCTTAAATCATCAAGTTTCTTCGCTGTATAATCACATCCCTCTATTAACACTTTTATGTAAAAGTCAAACTTCAAAAGTTCTCCATCAAAATACAAACTAGCATTTAGAGTGGTTTTGTTGCCGTAATCATCCCAATTGTTTCCACTTAATGCTAACAGATTTGGCTCAGAATCTAATAATCTTGGGCGGCGTTCTCCGGGCTGCCCATGATGGTAAAATACTTTCATATTTAAATTCTTCCGAATATCTAAAATATTGAGCAAAAAATTTTGAGTTAGTATTCTTTGCTGACTGACATTATACCAATTACACTACGATTCTGAGGTCACGGTGAATTAATTTCATTGCATTACAACTTCAAACTTCTTGCCCTGCTACCCAGGCGCTGCTCCAGGCCCACTGGAAGTTGTAACCCCCCAGCCAGCCGGTGACGTCTACTACTTCGCCGATAAAGTATAAGCCTTCAACGTCCTTGGCCATCATGGTTTTGCTGGACAGGTGTTTGGTGTCGAGGCCGCCTAAGGTGACTTCAGCGGTGCGGTAGCCTTCGGTGCCGTTGGGTTGTAGCAGCCATTGTTCAAAGGCCTGGGCAACCTGTTCCAGTTGCTTACCCTGAAACTGTTTTAATGGTTTGTTGGCTAAACTGAAGTAGGGGATTGCTGCCTGGACAAAACGCTTGGGATAGATTTGCGCCAGTGCGGTAGCCAGTTGCGCACCCGGATTGGATTGTTGTTTTTCTGTCAGGATCTGCTGCAGATCGCCGTTGGGATACAGGTTGAATTCTACTTTCTGGCCGGGTTCCCAGAAACTGGAAATTTGCAGTACAGCCGGGCCACTAAGACCCCGGTGGGTAAACAGAATATTCTCGTTAAAAAAGGTGTTATTACAACTGGCGCTGGCATTAACAGAAATACCGGAAAGTTCGGCCAATACTTGTTTGTCTTTGTCATGCAGGGTAAAGGGCACCAGACCTGCGCGGGTGGGGCGAATGGTTAAACCAAACTGCTCAGCTACCTGATAACCAAAGGGGGTTGCGCCTAATTTGGGCATACTTAGGCCGCCAGTGGCGATCACCAGGCTTTCGCACTGGTAGGGGCCATGACTGGTATCCAGCATAAAACCGCTTGTGGTTTTTTCGATGTGGCGGATGTCACATTGCATCTGATGTTTAACATTGCCCTGCTCACATTCTGCCATCAACATGGCCACAATATCTTTGGCTGAGTCATCACAAAACCACTGACCCAGCGTTTTTTCGTGATAGGCGATTTTGTACTTTTCTACCAGGGCAACAAAATCCCATTGGGTATAGCGGCTCAGGGCTGATTTACAAAAATGCGGATTGTCCGACAAAAAGTTTTCCGGTGAGGCAAACATATTGGTGAAATTACAGCGTCCACCACCGGAGATCAGGATCTTTCTGCCGGGTTTTTTGGCGTGATCCAACAACAATACCGAGCGACCGCGCTTACCTGCTTCGGCGGCACAAAATAACCCGGCGGCACCGGCACCGATGACAATAACATCTGTTTTAATCAAGATAATTCCCCAGCTGTGAACGCGGCGATTATAGCGGCTTCAAAAAAAATTTGTCACACTTTGCCGGTGGTTGGTGACCTTTAGTGGTAGGCTCATGCAACCGGAGATTAATCATGACTGAATTAGTACAGCAACAATTATTTGAACAGGTGCTTCTGGCACAAAAAGGCGATATTGAGGCGTTTACTCAACTGGTATCAAAAACACAGAATCTGGTTACCAGCACAGCCTTGTCGATTGTGCAGGATGTTCAGGCCAGTGAAGATGTGGCGCAAAATACCTTTGTGGCCGTGTGGCAACAAATTCAGGAGTTAAAATCGCCTGACAGCTTTCTCCCCTGGATCAGGCAAATTACCCGCAACAAGGCAAAAAATTACCTGCGGGACAATAAGGTTAGCCGGGAAGAAACGATTGCAGAACTGCCGGAAGAAAATGAGCATAGCGATGCTCAGCAGGGTGATCTGAACAAGCTGGAAACTGCCCAAATTCACCGAATCGTGATGAATGTGGTGGCAGAATTACCAGCCGAAAGTCGGGACATTCTGATCCTGTATTATCGGGAGCAGCAAAACAGTCGTCAGGTGGCGGAGTTGCTGGATTTGACGGAGGCCAACGTCAGGCAAAAGCTCAAGCGGATACGCGGGCAGGTTAAATCTGAATTACTGGAGACGCTGGGTGAGTACCTGTTTTCCACATTGCCTGCGGTGGGGTTTACAACCCTGGTAACGTCTTCGATCACCACCAGTTTACCGGCTGCGGCAAGCATAGCCTCTGGCGGCTTTTCTCAATATTCCGGTATCGCAAAAATACTGGTATTGGGAAGCGGTGCGCTGCTCGGTGGATTGGTGGCGGTGGCGGCAATTTTCTTTGCTGCGCTTTTAACGCAACGAAATTTAACCGATGACGAACAAAAGCGGCTACTCAAGAAACACGCTCGTGGTCAGGCAATCTGGGTAATGCTATGTAGCGTCTTGTTTGCGCTGGCGTATGTGCTTGACGATGGCTGGGTTGCCCCGGTGCTTGTTTACAGTGTGTTGATGATAGGGTTATGGGTGCAACAACGCTCGTTAATGAGGTTGATAAAAGACGCGGTTATACAATGTAAAACAGCGCATTTTGTTGCCGGTTGGATTGGTTTAATGCTGGGCGGCGGAATTGGCTTTATTGCCATGGTGATGGGGCTGATTAACAGCGGCAGACTGGTGCTTTGATGAAAGTTGGCGTGTGCCAACTTTCAGTTATTCGGTAAACACTTACAGTGCTGCCAATATGGCTTCGGCGCTGCTGACTTCAAACTGCCCGGCCTCTTCAACCGCCAGGTGTGTTACCACTTTGTTGTCGACTATCATGGCGTAACGCAAACTGCGAATACCACCAAATTTGCCGGTTTGCTTTGCCAGACCAATAGCGTCGCTGAACTCACCGTCTCCGTCGGCCAGCATGGTCAGGTTTTCGGCATTGCTGGCATTGCCCCAGGCTTCCATGACAAACGCATCGTTTACCGAAATACAGATAATACTGTCTACACCCTTTGCTTTAATATCATCGGCATTCACCACAAAACCAGGCAGATGCGCCTGTGAGCAGGTAGGAGTGAATGCACCGGGTACGGCAAACATCACCACTTTTTTATTGCCAAACAAATCCTCTGTTGTGGGTTGTGAACTTTCGCCGCGTTCACGTAGCATAAACGTGTGGCCGGGTAAGGTATCGCCTACAGAAATCATCAATTTTTCCTCTCTAATGAATAGTAAACAGCACTATGTTACTGCTGGTGGGTATAATTCTCAATCGGTGCTTAGCGCATCAGATATACTAATCAGAGTATTTTCTTGCTGATTTTGTAAGCAGAGTCTACGCTTTTTCCAGCGAGTAATTATCTACACTGACAGCTGATTGTTGCTAAATCATGTCAAGCAACATCAACAGGCTCCAACAACACGGTAAATATCAATGATGAAAAAACAACGACAAGGGATTGTATTACGCGTCTGCCTGTTTTGCTGTGCGCTATTTTACGGCGCAGCTAACGCTGGCCTGGTGGCGTTTTTTGATGTGAAAGATGCCCGCGATGGCTGTCCCACAGGATGGCAAGAGCTAAGCGAGGCTAAAGGGCGGATGCTCCGGGGCACAACAAACGGTGACGAGGTGGGGCGAGTCAATGGACAACCAATGCCGGATAAGACCCCGCCAAAACACGATCATGAGATTACTCTGGGCGTCACCCTGGACTATGAACCTGTGGTAGCCAATAGCGGTGGCAATCCTAACCTGACTCATTCTGGTATAAAACGCACAGTTACTGGTCGCACTTCAAGCTCTGATGGCAACATGCCTTACATGCAAATGCTGTTATGCGAGTACGTGGGAGTGGACCAAGATGGTGAGCGTATTAAAGAGCCACTCCATGATTATTTTCCCAGGGAAATGGTGAACTTTTTTAATGACCGAAGTTGCCCGGATAACTGGGAAAAATATGACAAATTGCACCATCGTTTTATTGTTCCTATTCCGGCTGATGCAAAAGCTGATGAATACAACCTGCAGGTGGGGGATTGGCCGGGAAACCAGATAACGCATGATCACCATGTGTATGTGTCGGATGCTAAAAGCGACAATGTGGTGCATTTGCCGGTGATTGATCACTCCGTGGTTCTTGCTAAGTCTTTTTTATTCTTCAAACAAAACACGGGTTTTGGAAAAGCTACGTTTAAAGATCAGTTTTTCCGTACAGAAGCATCGTCACCGGACGCGGTACCTTATATTAATCTGATGGTATGTCAGAAAACGGCAGGGCGTGCCAGAACCAGCCGCTTACCTTTAGATTTGTTCAGTTTTATCGCGGCAGAGGATTGCCCTAATAAATGGGGGCGTAGTCCTCACTCCAATGGCCGTTTCCTGGTGGGGTTACCAGCAGGAGATACAGCGTTGAGCGGCACCTCTTTTGGCGGTGAACCACTTAATTCCAAAGAGATCCGCACCCACAACCATAAAATCAGAATGGATATCACTTTACCGTCAAATTACATTGGCGGGGCCAGTGGTTCCGGTGCCAGCGGTTATGCACAAAGCGGCACCTATACCATGGACGGCGAGGCCGTACCGACGATCAGTACTTATCCATACGTACAAATGCGTAATTGTACAGTAACGCAGGCCGCCAGAGACGCCAGCCGATAAGTCAATACGATTGAAATGGACGTCGCTATTACCACCCGAACCGCCAGCCCTGAACAATCAGGAATACAGGGCAACAACACCGGAGGAAACACCCATGAATGCCGCCATCGCCACTCGCCTGGAATTTTCTACCGATACCATTGAACAGATTTTTTCAGCAGCGTTACCGCCACTGGCTGCCGGTGTGGAGCGACGTTTTGCTGTGGTGCAGCGTCCGGTAGATCAGGCCGGTAAAGATATCGATCTACTCGGTGCCGAGCAGACCGAAGTGGAGTTGCTGTCTGTATCGCCCGATAATCAACTTTTACATCTCCGGCCCTCGGCTCATAGCCAGACAGGTTGGGAGGCCAGCCTTATCACTTTGCCCGCTATGCGGGGCGACCGCCGCACGCTGCAGGGCGATGTGGTGAAAATTGACGCCTATTACCAAAACGGCGAAATCATTGCGCTGTTGCATTATGAAGAGGGCGAGCACCATATAATATTGCCCATGAGTTTTACGCCAGAGCGAGGCTGGCAAGAGCTGGATATTAGGGGCAATGTTGCCAATTGTCTGTATCGCACTACACAAACGGAAGTGTACCGGACGGCTCAGGGACAGCATTTTTTTTACGGGGTAAGCACGGCATTTGAGACGCCACAGTTTTTTATCGTTTTCCAAAACCCCAAAGGACGACTGGAAGCGGTTTACGAACGCCGTCCCGATACGGATGCGACCTACCGGTTACTCGCCAGCGGAGGCAGTGGTCATGCCTGTTTGCGCATTGAGGGTGAGGATCTGGTGCTGAAAGACTTTAAGTTCGGCTACGATGACGAGGAAGACGAATACTATTTTGAATGGGGCAAAGATGTCGCCCGCTGTAATGCCGGATTTGGTGAACTGGTAGCAGACAATGTGTTGCCCTTTCCCAGCATTATCGGGTCGCAAAATTTGTTGTTGCTGACCGATGATAAGGCCCTGCATTTTGTGGCTGGCTACGGGCAAAATAATCTCACTAGCTATGCGCTGACAGGCGTGAATGATACCCAGCCTGCCAGTGTGGCACAGGTATGCCTGGGACGGGATGACCAAAATCGGGCCGTGGTATTTGCCTTGTCGGCAGTTGATTCCCGGTTGTGGGTTTTGCGTCAGCAGGGCTTTACTGAGCAGGGCGATATCGACTTTGGTGACTGGGTTTGTCTGGGAAATCGCGCCAATGCGATTGCCTGTCCACGTGCCATGTTAGATGGCGCTGAGTTGTTTTTGGTGAACAGTGAAAATCGTGCGCTGGAACATATGTGTCAGGATCGCGAAACGACCTTGTGGAGCAATCTGGAAGTAAACTGCACTTCCGCTGCTGAAGCTGAATCTGAACATGCTAAATCAGAAGTTATGCCGTGCCATGCAGTCGAAGTGGAGTCACGTGACGACAATGGTCAGCTGGTAACGCTTGCGGCACTTGAGATCCGCAGTAGTTATGCCTGTCATGTGTCTGCGAACGATATCGGCATGAAATTGAATGCCCGGCAGTGGAAGCCCCTCAGCACCGATGCGTCCGGCAAGTTAAACCTGGTAATACCCGCAGAGAGCATTCACGCACCAACCTTGTTTTTCCGTGTCAAAGCCACAGGAAAGGAGTTTCAGGTTAATCCTAACGCCAGAGTCAGTGAGCGGCTGGCGGGCAAAGATGCAAGAGTGAAAATAGAAACCCGCAGCTTGCGCGCTGCCGGGCTTATTCCTGAAAACATGCCCGGGCCTCAGGCAAATGCGGTGGCAGATATGGTGCGACAGCTGGGCAAAGCTGAAGGCGCTTCGCCAGAGAACAATTCTTCCGGCGCGGCGTTGCGCATGAAGATTGACCAGCAAGGTAACCATTCAAAAACGGTTAACGTGTCGCCACCCGATGCATCTGCTGTAACGGTGCAAAGCCTGGCGGATAAACCTGAAGAACGTCCGCAGGGGATACCAATATTAGGAGATGTGATCAACTTATTAAAACATGCCTGGGAAGAATTTAAAAATGCTGTGATTACCGTGGGTAAGCAGTTTGCTGAGCTTGTGGTAACGGTCGGCAATAAAGTGGTGAAATTTGTGGTGGATACCGCGCAGGGCATCGCCAAAACGGCAGAGGCGTTATTTCATACCATCGCCGGATTCTTTAAAAAGGTCGGCGAGGCTACCGCTAATCTTGCGCTGAAGCTGGTTAAATTTGTAACGGCATTATTGGGTTGGCAGGATGTGTTGATTACTAACGAGGTAATCAAACTGAATGTCCATCAGGCGCTGGAAAGCGCTCAGCAGACATTTGAGCGCGATCTGGTGGACTGGGGCCGCAAAAAAGCGGATCACCTGAAATCCGCAATCGATGATGCATTCAATCAGGTGGAAGCGGTGCTTGGCGCGATGGATCCGATGCAGACTCAACAATTTGCTGCTGCCGATGGAACCGGGCAAACCTCTGCCATGCTCAGTGCTCTGCAGAACAACAAGGTCGCTGGACGTATGGTAAGTAATAAGCTGCAGCGTAAGGGGGAGGTGATTAATCGCAGCTTTGCGCCTGGCAGCGATCCGCAAGATGCAATATTTTTGGAATTTGCGCAAAATATTGAAACCCGATTTAAACACCGCATGAATGATGAAGTGCTGGCCATTTTCGCCGATTTTAAACCCGATTCGCCGGCGGCCTTTTTCTCCGGAGGTGTGCTTCGCACCTTCCGCACCATGAAACCTTTGTTGTTGTTTGCTATTGATGTCGGTGAAGAATTAATGGCGCTGGCGCTGAAATGCGTTGGTCGTATGTTCCAGCTCATCGCGGCGCTGCTCAACACGGAAGTGTACCTGAATGGGGTGTCAGAGTTTGTGCTGATGACACGGGGAACCAGCACGACATTGCTGGATCTGGTGAGTCTGGCGATTGCAATTCCCATGAATCTGGTGCACAAGTTACTGCACAAACTAACTGCGCCATTCACGCAACGCCAGCTTGAAGACATGCGGGCACAAAAGGCTAACTGGAAAAATTTATTCAGTTTTATCGGCCGGGCCTGCACGGCTGAAAAAGAGCAAAATATCAAGATCTCACAGGACTTAAAAGATGCGGCTCAATCCTATATCGACGTAATGAAAGTTCCGTCATTGATACTGGGCCTGTTCACCGCGGTGAGTGATTTTGCCTATGGCCATGTAATGGCGTTGAAGCACGCCGTGGACAGTAAAGAGATTACCGGCAAAGCGGGCACGGTTTTCAAGATTATCGCCTATCTGTTTAAGATTATCCGGTTTGCCATATCAATTCCTTCAAAGTTAATCACGTTAGCCGGAATCCTGATTGCCGTTACCGGGGTATTGTTGCCAAAGTCGGATTCACCCAAAAAGCCCAGTAAACTGCCTTATGCCATGTCGATTTGCGCCGGCATTGCGACAGTTATCGGATTGGGATTAACGATATTTGCCTTGATTGCGCCCATGCCAGCCCTGCTGGTTACTGTGTTTGTGGATGTTGCGGAAGCGGCTTTTACGGGTTTAGTTGCGGTAATGACCATTGCAGCGCTCATATACAATGGCGTAATCACCAAAGATGGCTGGATGACGTCAGCTGATGCGCTGGATCAATTGGGGTCGTTTTTTGCGACCATTCCGTGCTTCTTTTCATTTATTCCGCCCTGTGTACCCTTACTGGATTCTGCATACGGCGCAGGGGAGATTTTGCTGGTTGTGTTGTTAGGCGTGGATATCATCTCCGGGTATGGCTCCGGGATCACCGGGTTAGCCGGCGGAATTATCAAGCTGGCTACCCAATCCTGATTGCTATCAGTTATTTGCGCTGTAGTAGCGGTCCAGTATTGCCTGATACTCACCTGATGCCACGATGGTGCGAAGATGTGCCTGAAAGCGAGCAACAGTGTGTTCCGGAACATTTGGGTTAAACGCGAAACAGGTTTGAGAATCTGCAACGGTAAACACACTTTCAAAGTCGTCGGGATTGCGCTCGGCATTGCTTAGCATCTGATTGGCTCCTAATTCATCATAGGCAATCAGTTGCACCCGGCCTTTGTCCATCAGCTCCAGATTGGGGCGCATGCTGGTGTTGCTGAGTATATTGAAGGGTTTATTCAGAATAGATAGCAGAGCCTGTTCGCTGACATCAGAGCGCACTGTGCCTATGGTGTAGTGTTCCAGATCCGCGGCAGAATAGATTTTGATCTGACTGGATTTTTTTGCCAGAAGAATATAGTGGGTGTCTACAATGGGGCAGGCCCATTGGAACAAGCTTTCCCGGGACGGGATCCTGGCTACTGCGAACAGCATAAAATTGGGGCGATTTTGCAATTCAAAGTACGCCCGGGCCCAGGGGTATAGCACAATTTCCGGCGCTGTTTTTATGCTTTCCCGTTGCCAGATGAGGGTCAGTAAATCAATGGATATCCCTTTGAAGCGACCGCCTTCAAAGTAGTTCATGGGGGCATAGTCTTCAGTGGCTAATTGCAAATTCAAAAAGGGAGATTCCTGAGCCTGGGTCTGGTGACTCAGGTACATCAAAATGATCAGCAATCGCAAACCGTGTTGTAGGGCGCTCAGCAACATCGTTTGAACCTGCACAAAATTTCAGCAAAGATATACGCTTAGTATAGTCAGGAAATGCCAATAACACGCTGGTTTTAAAAAAGAAAAAGCACTTCTTTGAGAAGTGCTCAGACTGTTGAAAAAGGCCTGGACGCAGATCCAGGCCTTTGATCTAATAGGCATATAGAAATTGGAGATTTCAA
>NZ_JBVTQY010000036.1:0-49100 GCF_055755215.1 Planctobacterium sp. R6 | reverse complement strand
TTCACTCAAACCTGTCATCCACCCCCTGTCTAACAATACGAAAAACTGAGGCGACAACTATCCTGACACAGGGGGAGACTGCGAGTTACCGTGAATCCAATAATGTAACCGGCGTCCGATGTCTGATAAAGGGTGAAATGCGAAAATGGGTAATGATTACCCTCGCTATCAGTTAACAGTGATAAGTCTATGTCGGCATCTGCAATCAGGTTTTGCAACGACACTGTGCGCTGTTCGCCATCAGGATGCTTTTGATATAGACAAATCGACACATTGCAATATTGTAAAGCCGCCATCGTACCATCGCTAAAAACCGTAAATGTTTTGTAATGAGACTCAGGTAAATCCGGGCTGGTTTGCCAATTTTCGCCATTGTCGACAGAGGTGACAATGGGCGTTACCGAGAGATTTGCGAAATCGCGATACGCAACCAGCAATTCACCTTGAGGATTTATCTGGATAATGGGCAAATCATGAATCTCCGGGCTATTGGTGAGCTGGGTCGCTTTGTGTGGCTGATGGGTTTCCTGACAACTATTTTCAGTTTCACAATATACGGTGAAATTGAAATCTTCTTCTATCTGGTAGGCATTATTTTCTGTTCCGTCACAGTCATAACTTCTCAGGGAGCAATAAATCGTGACCTTGGTTTGGTATTCAATCTGGTAGTCAGGGGCCGGAAAATAAACTCGCCAGGACTGCTGCTGGCTGTCCCATTGCCCATTGAAATAGCCATTGCTGCTTAAACTGGTTATTGGTTGATTGGTTTGTGCATTGTAAACCGTATATTGAAGATTCCAGCCATTGTCAGACAGCAGTGCTTGCTTTTCTGCGGAGTAGCCGCGAACCCGGAAACTGACAAATTGGCTTTGCTGGTAGCTTGCTGTGTTTCCAAACAAGTCGATGAGGTCAACGTTGTCCTGTTGGCCGTCATTGTCATCGTCATTATCCATGTTATCGCCAAAGCCATCATCGTCGAAGTCACTATACTCCTGGGCATTTAGCGGGAATTGATCGTTTTGATCTGTTACGCCATCGTTGTCGTCATCGCTATCGGCATTATTTCCGATCCCATCCAAATCAAAATCAGCCCATTCCGTTACGTCAACGGGAAATGCATCGACAGTATCTTCGTACCCATCATTATCATCGTCTAAATCAGCGTTATTGCCGACGCCATCCGAATCAGTATCTAACCATTCACTGCGTTTTGTGGGAAATGCGTCTTCGTCATCAGGGACGCCATCGTTGTCATCATCGGGATCGGCGTTATTGCCAATGCCGTCCTGATCGGTATCTTCAGACTCATTCGCATCGTCAGGAAATGCATCTATGATATTGGCAATGCCGTCATTGTCCCGGTCGTCCGTCACATTTGCCTGGTTGCAGGCCGTCAGGCCAAACAGACTGATTAATATTAGGGTGGCTAGGGCGTGTTGATCTTTCGTGATTGGTTTTTGAGCGGCATGGTAAAGAGTTATAATTTGCTTCGCCAAAAGTAAAAGAACAACTCACTACCATGCCGAGACTAATGCTAACTGATCAGCGATGGCAAAAGCTACTTCAAGTAATGAAGAGTACTGGCCGCATTTACAACAAACCAGAACATAGAATGACGTTTGAAGGGATATTATTCCGGTTGAGAACCGGCATTCCGTGGCGTGATTTACCCGCAGAATTTGGCAGTTGGAGTGCCGTTTATCGCCGATTCAATTTATGGTCAAAAAAAGGTTTATTGAATATGTTGTTCAATGAGTTAGCCAAATTATCTGATTACGATTGGGTCTTTGCTGACGGTTCAATTATCAAAGCTCATCAGCATAGTACCGGAGCTGCTACTACTGATAATGAATGCATTGGAAAGAGCCGAGGTGGTAACTCCACAAAAATTCATCTAGCCGTGGATAGTGGCGGGCTCCCCATATATTTTGAACTATCAGAAGGTCAGAGAAATGATATCGCTCGCGCTCAAAGTCTGGTTAATCATCTAAGGGAAGTTAACATTTTCGTCGGCGACAAAGGGTACGATAGTGATACATTGAGGAAATATATTGAAGCTAAAGGTGGCGCTTCAGTCATACCAAAACGAAACTATGGTCAGGATATAGACAAAGACAGCGTTGATTGGTGCCTCTATAAATATCGCCACCTAGTTGAAAACGTCTTTGCTCGAATAAAGCATTATCGTTCAATATCAACAAGGTATGAAAAGTTAGCAAGGAATTATGCCAGTATGGTATCACTGGCATTTTCGATGATGTGGCTACCCATGTACTGCTGAGTAAAATATGTACAACAAAGATCAACACGCCCTAGTGTGTAGTGCACGGTTCCTTCTCCATTTTTTATTGCTTTCATGCCTATAGCTATTTGCGCCAAATAATTAGAAATTAATTATCCGGATGCGGGTATTCTCGATGTTTCAGATGAACTTAAACTGAAAATAAGGTTAATCAAAACGCAATAGCTGATTCTGAAAGAGGGGAGGCAGAACTTTGAGCACCGGCCACAGATGCAAAAATGGCAGCGGATTACCCTGCCACCACTTCTATGGTTTGTACTTTTGAGTAGGGCTTGTTACTTTTTTTGCCTTTAATCAGAATTGTGACCGAATGCCTGCCAGGTTCCAGGGCATGGTATTTTAATCTGTAGATCCCGGCTTTGTGCTCCGGTGAAAAGCCGGCTTCATCCTGAAAAGAGATTTCCGGAGACCCATTAAATTTAAACTCAACGTCCTGGTAGCCTTTGGGAATACGATAATAAATTGGAATCGACGCGTCTTTACCCTTGGAAGTAAGCACTTTTTTGGCATGTTTTAATGAAATCGGTGCCACCAGTTCTTCAATGTTGGGAGCCGGATACTGGGCATGCATTACCGGAAAACGACCAAATCCTGCGGTGGCATGCCTGTCACAGGCCTGCGTACTGGTTACCACAACACTGAGCAGCGCCCCTAAAACGAACGTCGCATGTTGAAACCATTTTGTCGTCAATAGTCGCATTATTAATCCTCGTAGGGGGTAACCTGATTCATGGCCAGTCGGTAGGCTGAAACACCCATCGGGTTTTCTTGTTTTTCTATTTTGAGGGTGCCTTCAAACCAAAATGGCTGACTGAGGTGAGTCAGTGTAATTCCTTCGCTGCTTTTGGCAAAGATAATTTGATTGGGTGGTGGCGGTGGCATGTGCAAACAGGCTCCAAAATAGGGAACAATAAAATATTCGGTGATCTTTTCATCATCGGAGGTTTCCAGCGGCACGATAAAGCCCGGGATTTTAATCTTCTGCTCCGCCATCGTTTCAACCACTCTGGTTGAGCGTAGTGCCTGCTGAAAGCGCTGTGCTTTTTCGTCTTCAAAGTTTTTTTCAGTAAAATTATCGACGGAATCTTGTTGGGAGCCATCAGCGATGTCGAATAACACATCTGGCGGATTTAGTAAGGCCTCCAGATCATCCTGTGGGATCAGTTCTATCCATTCAACTTCTTTGTAGACACCGTTGGCCTGGCTAACGGAAAACACGATATTCAAAAGCAGAAAAATGACGATGGCTGTCACGGAGCGCAATGATGACCGTTTAAATGAATTGAAAAGCATAATTGAGTTCAGGGTACAAAAAGGGAAATAAGTTTGTTGTTATAACATAACAAGATGGTGGTGTGTATTCTTAACTGGACAGTTTTGGTGCTGACATGCAAAAAAAAGCGGCAGGTTTGAGATTTTTTTGTAACAATAAATTGCTGTTGATTGAAAATGCGCGGCTATAGGGCTAGCGTCTCATCCTCACTAATAAAACGGATAATAACACATGAAACTTTCTCTACTTGGTTCAGTGATCGCACTGGCGCTAATGGGTTGCAGTGATAATCAAACTGCGCAACAACAAAATCAAACAACTCCAACTGCTGCAGAACAAACTGCTGCACCCACAGCTGAGCAAGTTGAGGCAGAAACCGCACGTCTGAACCAATGGTTCGATGAGAAGTATGAAGAAGGTATCATGCGCAGCCCAATTCAACTGGCATTTTTGGGACGCAAAGAGCGACAGGGCGAAATTGATCAGATGTCTGAGGCGGCCTTAGAAGAAGATCTGGCATTTACCCGCAAAAACCTGGAAGAGTTAAAATCTTCCTTTGATTACAACAAGTTAACCGATGATGCCAAAATATCCTATGATGTGTGGGTGCATGAAGCTGAAGCAGATATAGCCGCAGACGAGTTCCGATACAACGGCTATGTCTTTGAGCAGATGAACGCCATTCACACTTTTTTCCCGACGCTGCTGATTTCTTTCCACACGGTGGAAACCAAAGCCGATATGGATAACTTTATCAACCGCCTGAAAGAAACCGGGCGTGCGTTGGATCAATTGGTCGAAGGCTCTAAAAAGGTAGCAGAAAAAGGCGTCAGACCGCCGTACTTTGCGTTTGAAGAAGTCATTAAATCATCACAGGCAATTATTACCGGCGCGCCTTTTGATGATGGCGAAGACAGCTCTATCTGGAGTGCGGCAAAAGGTAAAATTGCCGCCCTGGTGGAAAAAGAAGAAATCGATGAACAAACCGCAGAGCAGCTGACCAGTCAGGTTAAAGATAATCTGATGAACCATTTTCAACCTGCTTACGAAAGGCTGATTGCCTGGCAAAAACTGGATCAACCCAATGCCAGTAAAGAAGCTCAGGGCGTTAGCGCTCTGCCCAATGGTGTCGCTTATTACAATGAGCGATTAGCCAATCAAACAACTACATCATTAACCGCTGATGAAATCCATGAGATTGGCCTGAGTGAAGTGGCGCGTCTGCGTGAAGAGATGATTGCCTCAAAAGAAGCTTTTGGCTTTGAGGGTTCGTTGGCGGAATACTTTGTGTTTCTGCGGGACACCAAAGATGATGAGCGCTTGTATTATCCAAACACTGACGAAGGTCGTCAGGGCTATATTGATGATGCGACAGCCGCGATCAATAACATCAAAACCTTATTACCTGACTATTTTGGAATCCTGCCAAAAGCTGACATGGTGGTAAAACGCGTGGAGCCTTTCCGCGAGCAAGACGGGGCAGCGCAGCACTATTACCCGTCAACTCCTGATGGCTCACGTCCGGGCATTTACTATGCTCACCTGTCTGATATGACAGCTATGCCAAAGCGTGAGCTGGAAGTTATTGCCTATCACGAAGGTTTGCCAGGTCACCATATGCAAATCGCGATCGCCCAGGAGTTAGAAGGTGTACCCACTTTCCGCACTCAGGCTGGCTTTACCGCGTATATTGAGGGCTGGGCTTTGTACACAGAATGGTTGGCGAAACAAATGCCAGGAACTTATCAGGACCCGCTATCTGAGTTTGGTCGGTTAGGTTCTGAGATGTGGCGTGCGATTCGTCTGGTATTGGATACCGGTCTCCATGCAAAAGGCTGGACTGAACAGCAGGCGGTTGATTACTTCAAGGAAAATTCAGCCATAACTGAAGAGCAGGCGCGTTCAGAAGTGCGTCGCTATATGGTTTTACCCGGTCAGGCTACCAGTTATAAAATTGGTATGTTGAAGATTCAGGAGTTGTTAGCTAAAGCAAAATCCGAGCTGGGTGAGCAGTTTGACTATCGCGAGTTCCACGACGTAATTCTGGGAGGTGGTGCTGTACCATTGTCCGTTTTAGAAAGAGTGGTAGACAGCTGGATCGCGTCTAAAAAAGCCTGATAACTTGTCTTTTTTGTTTTCGAAAAGGTGACCTTAGTGTCACCTTTTTTGTCTCTCCTATAATTTTGCACAACGACTTGAATCTTCAGTCAGGGCACACATATCGGGGCTTATAACAATCTTATAAAGTTTGAAATACATGTATCCCGTCACATTAGAATCCTTATCCGCTACCCGGCGCAGAGCTGCGCAGTTTATAGAAAGTCCCTGGGTTACGCGCATCATCATTACTTTGATTTTACTTAACGCAATTACCCTTGGACTGGAAACCGATAGAGACATCTATGCCCGCTACGGCACTGTATTGCAATGGGCTGATAAGTTTTTACTGAGTGTGTTTACCCTTGAACTGGCCATTAAATTTTATGCCTATCGCGGGCATTTCTTTAAATCCGGCTGGAATGTCTTTGACTTTGTCATTGTCACTATTGCCTGGATTCCTGCCAGTGGGCCATTATCGGTGTTACGCGCCTTTCGTATTCTGCGGGCATTGCGTTTGCTGTCCGTGGTGCCGCAAATGCGACGGGTTATTTCGGCGTTGGGGCATTCAATTCCGGGGATGTCGTCCGTGATTGGGGTGTTGCTGTTGATCTTTTATGTGTGCGCCGTTCTGGCGACAAAGCTGTTCGGGCAGCACCCGGACCCTAATATGCAGGAATGGTTCGGCTCCATCAGTGCATCTGCCTATACCTTGTTTCAGGTGATGACGTTGGAAAGCTGGTCGATGGGCATAGTCCGGCCCACTATGGATATTTTCCCCTGGTCCGGCGTGTTCTTTATTCCTTTTATAATTGTCACCAGTTTCGCGGTGCTGAATTTGTTCATCGGTATTATTGTGGATGCCATGCAAATGGCGCAGGTAGATTCCAGAAAAGAAGACAAGGAAGAAATGAAGGAATTCACCCACGATGAAATTATGCTGTTAAGTGAGCAAATCGATATGTTGCAAAGTCAGTTGAGCAAAATGCAGCAGCAGTTAAAGCGCCCAGGAAATACAAAGCCACTTTGAACATTTCGTCAAAGCGTAAACATTGCTCCTGAGATTAATATCATTGCCACACAAACCCATTATTTTGTTTGGCTCCAACAGGTTAAACAGGTAGATGCCGTCAGTGAGTTGGTAGCATAAGTAGAAGATATGAAGATAAATACTAAACACAATGAAGTTTTTGAGTTTCGCCCAATAACCACCAGTGACAAGGCCATGTTGGTTGAATTTTTTGAAGGGTTATCTCCTGAAACCTTATCTAAATTTGGGCCTCACCCGCTTACCAGCAAATACTGCAATGAAGCACTGATCCCCAACTTAGGAAAAGATGGCGTTTCCAGGTATATTATTGCTTCGAAAGAAAAAGTTGTCGGGTATTTTATCGTTGATTTTAATGAGTATCCGCATGAGAGAGCCAGATACAATGCGTATCAGATTGACCTGGATTTTCGGGTCGATCCGGTATTTGCTCCGTGTATCGCTGATACTTATCAAAACCAGGGAATAGCCGGCAAGGCAATCAAAGCGCTGATAAGCACTTTACAGGACAGCAAGTTGCGAAGCCTGGTGCTTATGGGTGGTACTCAGGAGCCAAATACACTGGCGCGAAACTTTTACAAACGCCATGGTTTTCAGGAGTTAGGTGAGTTTTATACCGATTACAATGGATTGAACAACATTGACATGAGATTGATGTTATAGCGTGAACCGGTAATGATATACGCCAAATTCGCTGCTTCGTTCGAAGTCGACGTTGGCGTTTTCAAAGGCCCAGTTCATGGCATCGTTATCCACCAGTACATCCGCTTTAAAGTGCTTTATTTTATATTCCTTGCCCAGTTGAAAAAGACGCTTGATAAAGAAGCTACCCAGTCCCTGACCCTGCCAGTCGTCCCGCACCTGAAAGGCAATCTCGGGGATGCCATCACTGTCATCTAAAATCCATTGCCCAATGGCGACAATTTCGTGTTTTGCGGTTTCCGGGGGCGACAGGGCGACTAACGCCATATCCTTGCTGTAATCGATGTCTGAATACTGTTTCAGGATCTTTTGTGGCAAGGAGCGCAGCTTGGAAAAATAGCGCATATAAACGTTTTGATCCGATAGTTTATGAAAAAAGTCTCGTAACAGGTCTTCATCCACGGCTTTGATGGGGCGGATCAGCACTTTTTTCTGATGTCTGGTGGTATGCACACATTCCCAGTTTTTAGGGTATATAGACTTAAATGAGTGTCCTGGCTGGGCAGAATGTACCAGATAAGACTGTTTGGCCTGTTCCAGCAGCTTAGCCCGGTATTTGGGGTGTGCGATATCAATCAGCGCCAGACAGCGCTCTCTGATACTTTTACCAAACAGGAAGGCGGTACCGTATTCGGTGATGACATAGTGCACGTCAACCCGGGTAATCGTGACGCCAGAACCTTCCGGCAGTGACATCAAAATATTTGAGTTGCCTTTAATGCTCAGCGAGGGCAGCGCCACTATGGGCTTACCATTAAGTGAATAACCCGCCGCTCTGATGGAATCATCTGAGCTGCCAACCCCGGCGTAAAACCGATTACCTACCGAATCAACCGCCACCTGTCCGGTTAAATCCACCTTCAATCCGGTGATAATGGAGATCAGGTTGTTGTTTACGGCAATCCGGTCCAGTCGATTAACATAATAAGAGGGGTGAAACTCAATGGCCGGGTTTTTGTGGATAGCCTTGTACAGTTCACTATTGCCATAGGCGTGACAGACAATTGTTTTGCCTTGATGCACATTCTTTTGGCTGTTGTTGATCACGCCTTCCTGGATCAGTTTTAACAGTTTGTCGGTGAGCAGATCCGTATGCAGTCCAAGGTTTTTGCGTTTGCGCAAATAGGGAATGAGATCATCTGTCATGGCTGTCAGGTTAAATTTCAACGTGGCGCCATCGGGAATTTCGAACAGGATATTGGCGGCGATTTTATCTAAAACGGTCTTTTCTATTTTAAAATCACCTAACCAGGGAAATAATTCGTCTTTATCGGGCAAAGGGCTGTGATTCTCTGTCCACCAGTGAATGTTTTCAGCTTTGATCAGTGAATTGCCCGCAGTCCAGGGCATATTTTCACAGATTTCGGCAATCACGATTTGCGCCGACTCTACTGCTTCCTGACTGAAATCCACCCCGGTGCCCAGACTACAATAGCCGTTATTGTCCGGCGGTGTTACTTTAATAATGGCGACTTCAATGGGGATGCGCTTTTCCCTGATCAGACGGTGTAACCTGGCACTGGACACCGGCATATAGTCGGTGATGCCCTCACGGATATTTTTGGCGGCGCGATCAAAAGCATAAAAAGCCGTGGTGCGGATTCGGCTGACGTTTTGTTCCAGGTGGGGCAGCTCGCCGCCGGGAATAAATTGCAATATGTTGATATCTACCAGGTTGTGGGCGCCGGTGACGATGGCATTCAATGTACAGTGCGCTGTAGCAGCAGTACTACCAATGAATATCCGGCTCCCGTCGGGTACTTTCTCAGCCACCTGATCAAAGTTGAGCTTCTTAGCCTGCCATTGTTTGGATGCAGCATAGTCAGATACGCTATTCAAGGGCTTGCGAAAGCCTAACTTACGCCAAAACACGGGTGCTCCGAATAATTATGTTGGGGTCATCGGCATCATAGCCAACCTGACAGGCCATTACGACAGATTATTTGCCATGATTAACCCGGTTGAAGCTGTCAGGGCTTCATTTTACTATAGCGCCTTTGTGCATTGTCACACCAATATTTCAGGTAAATTTTGCAGTTCATACAATCACTTCCAATCAGTCAGCATCTTTCTGCGATAGCAGCACAACTGGCAAGTCATAAACGCCTGGTGCTGACTGCAGAACCCGGTGCGGGCAAATCAACCGCCGTGCCTTTGTACTTACTCCAGCAGGACTGGTTAGAGGGTAAGAAAATCCTGATGTTGGAACCCAGACGGGTAGCGGCTAAAGCCATCGCTCATTTCCTGGCGTCGCAATTAGGAGAGGCCGTGGGTCAACGCGTTGGATATCGGGTGAAAAATGAGGAAAAAGTCTCTCAGTTTACCCGATTAGAGGTGGTGACTGAGGGCATTTTAACCCGTCAGTTGCAGGGTGATCCCGAACTGAGCGATGTTGCTCTGGTGATCTTTGACGAATTTCACGAACGCAGTGTAAATGCCGATTTGGGACTGATGCTGGTGAAAGAGGTAATGTCAGCATTGCGGGAAGATCTGCACTGTTTAGTGATGTCGGCCACCATAGATAGTGACGCGATTAGTAACTATCTCGATTCCGCACCGGTGCTGCACTGCGAAGGACGCACCTTTCCGGTAAGTGTGCGTTATCAGGCGAGGCACAACAAACGATTGCAGGAATCGGTGTGGCAGGCAGCACAGGAGGTGGTATGTACCGGAAAAAATGCGACAACAAACCGGGACATTCTGGTATTTTTGCCCGGGCAAGGGGAGATAAATCGCTGCATTGAATACTTTCAGGAAAAGCTGCAAACCGATAATTGCAGCTTGTTGCAATTGTATGCGGCTTTACCACTGTCACAGCAACAAGCCGCACTGGAGCCGGACCCACAGGGACGGCAAAAAATCATTTTTGCCACTAATATTGCTGAAACCAGCTTAACCATTGACGGTATTGGTCTGGTGATCGATTCCGGTTTGGAGCGGCAAATGATTTACGATGCCAAAACCGGAATGTCTCGGCTGGAAACCGGCTATATCGCTAAATCTTCGGCCACTCAGCGCAGTGGCCGTGCAGGTCGAACCGCTGAAGGTCTGGCTATTCGGCTGTGGTCTGAAAGCCAGCAGCAACAGCTGGCAGACTTTCGTCAGGAAGAAATATTGCGCACCGATTTAATGGACACTGTGCTGGAACTGGCGGTATGGGGGCAGCATGATTTTCAACACATTGACTGGTTAACCCCACCGCCAAAAGCGCATTTTGAGCGCAGTGTTCAACTGTTAACCATGATGGGCTTTCTTGAGCAGTCAGGTAAGCCCAGCGATAAAGGCAAACAGGCCTGCCAGCTCCCCTTGTCGCCGCGTCTGGCAGCTGTGTTACTGGCAGCAAAGGGTGAGCAGGAGCAAATGATCGCGGCTGATATCTGTGCGCTGTTAAGCGAGCAGGACGTGCTTCGAAACTTTCACAGCGTCGCCTTTTCTCACCGTCTGCAGGCACTGTGGCAGGAAGCTGACTACAAAAACTGCATTCGCTATCAGGTCTTAAAACAGGTAAAAGCCACAGCATCAAAACTAAAAAAGCGGATGGGGCTTAAACACCTGATATTGCTGGCAACAGAGCAAAGCTTTGACCTGGCTGCCCGGCTGCTACTGGCAGGGTATCCCGATTTACTGGCAAAACAACGTCAGACGCAGGGCAATACCTATTTACTGGCGAATGGCAGGGGGGCTGAATTAGATATGTCTGACCCTTTGCTTACGGCCCCCTGGTTGCTGGTGCTGGATATCAACGCTCAAACTCAAAGCGGACGTATCTGGTTGGCGATGGCCATCAGTGAGCAGAATGTCAGTGAGTTTGCGGCGATACAGGCCAGCAACGAAGAGAGTGTGTATTGGGATGACAAAGCCGGAGCGGCCCGAATTAAAATTAGCCGAAAATTGGGCGCGATCGTCTATCAAAGCCAGATCAGCGCTGACCTGAGCCTACACCAAAAACAGCAGTTTATGCTGCGACAGGTGAAGGATAAGGGGTTGTCCGAATTAAACTGGACACAAGACTGTCACCGGTGGTTACAGCGCGCAGCTTGGCTTGCTTCGGTGGATGAAACGTTTCCCGGCATTAATGAACGCGCGTTATTAAACAGCTTAGAAGACTGGTTGTTACCCTACATAGGCACAACGACAACATTACCCGGATTGCGCAAGGTAAACCTCTTGCCACTGCTCACTGCGACCCTTAACTGGGAGCAGCAAGGATTATTAGAACAGTATGCTCCTGAACAGTTTGTCGCGCCAACCGGCGACAGATTCTCCATCACCTATGATGCTGCCCAGGGACCAATCGTGTCGTTGCAATTGCAGTCTTTGTTTGGGTTAACGGCGACCCCGTTATTGGGGAACAATAAAGTACCACTGCGTTTTGAATTGTTGTCACCGGCAAGGCGGCCCATACAAACCACCAGTGATCTAAACGGATTTTGGCTAGGGTCTTATCATGAAGTGGCGAAAGAAATGCGTGGTCGATATCCTAAACATCGTTGGCCAGAGCAGCCTTTGTTGGAAAAACCGGGCAAGTCATTGAAGAAAAAATCACATTAGCGGGCAAAAACCACCCCGGAGTTAGCGTCTGAGATCATCCTTGGCTCTCAAATTCCGGGGCAGTTAAAAACGAGGTTAGACGCTATCAGGCGTTGTGATCTTCACACTCCGGCTTTTGCTCGCCGTCTTTTTCATCACATTTTGGCTTCTGCTCTTCGTCTTTTTTCTCGCACTCAGGCTTGGTGGTGCCGTCGTCGTTTTTGCAATCTTCCACGCTGCTGACAACTACCGGCTGCAGGGTTTCAAGGGTGTTGGCTGAGGCGCTGGTGAACATCGCTGCAGTGATAAGGTAAGCCAAAGTAACAAATACTGTTAATTTCTTCATAGGAATGTCTCCGTGAATTTAATTGTTTATTTTCTTAATTTGGCTTCGACAGGTTGATTAACACTATCAAAGCTTCGATAAGACTATGGCGAATTCTGTGCCAACTTTTTAAGTCTTTGATATTTATAGAAAATGTTATTTTTGGTGGGGTTTTAATCAGGAATTTTTGTTGGGCAGAGGCAACAGTTTTCAGACAAGGTTCAGCCGGAAACTAATTTGTATGCCTTGGTTATTTTGTAAGGTATTGAAAAATAACAAAAAACATTAACCTGTGGGATGCTTTTCTATACTGTCTCAAAAAAGCGACAGCTTAACAGCGCAGCGCTATTAGCTTAAAGTATGGCCCCAGTTAACAGGTAATTGCAGGGATTTAAAAAATAAACAATGCCTGATATTTCAATATCTTCAATGTCATTGCGCACGCTTATTTTATGGAGCTTTAGCGCTGTTACACTGCCGCTGGCATTGGTGTTGGCCTCATCGATGATGAGTGTAGGAGATGTGTCTTCTAAAGGGGTTAGTGCCGTAAAGCAAGTGGCTGATGTGGTGTTTACCAGTCAACAACTCTCTGCCTTATTGAATAATATGGAGCGCACTGCCAGTCAGTTTCAGGTATTGTCAGATGCGTCCCTTAAGCAACAATATCTGGCCTACCGCACAGAGTTTTTATCTACCGTTGAAAATGCCTACGGTGGGGCGCACTCATTACACCTGGATGAGGTACTCAATCAGTTGAGCGCGGCAGAACAAAAGGTATATGTCCGGGTTGTAGGAGATGAAACCTTTACACTGGCTGCGTTGCAGAGCGGCTTTGGTGAATTGCACGGCTATGCTCAGACACTGTTTAGAATGAATAACGATATTATTTCTGCCGAAATAAACGCCATTGAGCAAAGTGCATCTGAGGTGTCCGATAAACTTTTGCGTTCAACGCTGATTTTCCCTTTTACCTTGTTACTGGCTATTTGTTTTGTGCGAATTATCAACCGACCTCTGAAGCAATTGATGCCTCAACTTAAGCAACTGGAAATTGGTGATTTAAGTCATCCGGTAAAAGTAACCGGGGCCAAGGATATCAGGGACATTGCCGTGACCATTGAGAGTATGCGGGCACAACTTTTACGCCTGGAAGAACAAAAAACCTTAACCTTGCAGCATTTGTCTCATGAACTTAAAACTCCGCTGGCTGCCATAAGAGAAGGCACCGAACTTTTGTATGACGGCACGTCAGGACAGTTGAACGAAGCACAACACCATATTGCCGGGATATTGCGCAGCAGCACCGGTCGTTTGCAAAAGCTGATTGAAGCCCTGCTTGATTTGAATATCATTATTGCTGCTAAACTACCGGAACAAACCCAGTATTGTGATATTGAACAGGTGGTCTCGGGGATACTGAATGATCGCAGCCTGGAAATCAGGGCTAAATCATTAACCATTGCATTCAGCAATAGAACAAAATCACCATTGCCGATGTATGAAGACCATTGCCGGATCGTAATGGATAATCTGTTGTCCAATGCCATCAAGTTTTCTCCTGAGCAGGGCACGATTACGCTGTCGGTGGATAACAAGGGTGAGCAGACTCAGATCGTCGTGGAAGATCAGGGGCCAGGTATTCCGGTGGATGATACTGAGCAGGTATTTGAATTGTTTTATCAGGCCAATAATCAACCAGACAGCAAAGTAAAAGGAAGTGGGATGGGCTTAACCCTAACGCGGGAAATTCTCAATAAGTATGGTGCAAAGGTTTGTATGAGCAATCGTGCAGCACAGCCTGGATGTCAGGCCATTGTTCAGTTGCCAGTTAATACGGAGACAAATTAATGCGTGTTTTGCTATGGGTTTCTGTGTTGTTTTTTATGGCGGGGTGCCAGTCTCTTACAGCATCAAAACAAAAAAACAGCGCAATTGAAATAAAATCAGTGCGCCCGACACAACAGGATTTACCGGAAATTAACTGGAGTGCGCTGTACCTTGAATACAAAGCCATGACAGTGGACGAACTTGAACAGTCGTTGCTGCAATTGCAGGCGGCACCGGTTACAAAAGAATCTGCCATAAGGCAGGTTTTTATTTATCTCACACCACATTCGCCGGTTAAAAACAGCCACATGGGCAGAACACTGCTGCGCCGTTGGCTGTCAGATTATCCGGAAGAAGCGACAGGTCAATGGCAACTATTAATGGATACCCTGACCGAAACCACGCGATTGTCGGAGCGTTTGCAAAAAAATACCGAAACTCATCAAAGCCTGTTGCAGCAGCTGGAACAAGGCAAAGTGCAACTACAGCAACAGATTGAGCAGCTAAAATCTATCGAGCAACATATCAATGACAGAGATAACCGAACCAACGGCAAATAATCCCATGCAACGTATTCTGGTGGTAGACGATGATGAGGATTTGTTGACCCTAATAGCAATGCGGTTACGCGGCGCCGGTTATCAGGTGGACAGCACTTTAAGCAGTGAGTCAGCTTTAGGCATGATAGAGGCCAGTCGGCCGCAGTTATTGATCACCGATATGCGCATGGACGGCATGGATGGTATGGCGTTGTTTAAAGCCGTGCGGGCTAAATATCCGGCATTGCCAGTGATCATATTAACCGCCCATGGCACGATTCCGGATGCCATAAATGCCACTAAACAAGGGGTATTTTCTTATCTGACCAAGCCATTTAACAGTCAGGAATTGCTGGAAAATGTCGCTCAGGCACTGCGCCTTAATCCCACTACCGATTGTGATCCACAAGATGCGCAACAGCTGCCGATGGATCATGAGATCATATACCGCAGTAACATCATGAAAGAAGTGCTTCTGCTGGCCAGTCAGGTGGCTCAAACGGATGTCAGTGTGTTTATTAACAGTCAGTCGGGCACGGGGAAGGAGCTGCTCGCAAAAGCGATCCATCACGCCAGTGACAGACGTAACGCGCCGTTTATCGCAGTAAACTGTGCTGCCATTCCTGAAACCCTTCTGGAATCTGAGCTGTTTGGTCACGTCAAAGGCTCATTTACCGGCGCAAACAAAGATCATCTGGGTCTGTTTCAGGCCGCGGATGGTGGCACTTTGTTTTTGGATGAAATCGGTGATATGCCGCTGAGTTTTCAGGTAAAACTACTACGGGTATTACAGGAAAAAGAAGTGCGTCGGGTTGGTGACACACAATCGGTCAGCATTGATGTCAGGGTTATTAGCGCGACGCATAAAGACCTGGAACAGGCTGTGGAAGACAAAGAGTTCCGCGAAGACCTGTTTTACCGCCTGAATGTTGTGGAATTGCGCTTGCCTTCTCTGGCGGAGCGACGAGACGATATCCCCTTGCTGGTAAATTACTTTTTCCAGCAGATTTTGCAACGTATCCAAAAGCCGCTGACAGGTTATACCGATGAAGCAATGGCACTGCTGATAGCAGCCCCCTGGCCGGGCAACGTCAGGCAACTTCAGAATGTTGTGGAACAAACGGTAGCATTGAGTCAGGGGCCATTGATCTCCGGTGAACTGGTGCAGCGGGCATTACGCATGAAATCCCCTGATACCCCATCACTGTCTTCAGCAAAAAATGATTTTGAACGGGCTTATCTGGCGGAACTGTTAAATGCGACGCTGGGGAATGTTACCCAGGCGGCAAAAATAGCAGGACGCAACCGTACCGAGTTTTACAAATTGCTGGACAAGCATCACTTAAAACCCGAACAATTTCGCTAGTTACCGCATTAAAGCCCATGACTGCTGAATGTGCCGTTGATATCCGGGTTGCGTCGCTGAACGGGGTGTGACTGTGCATTTTTTGTGGCCAATCCAATAAAAATCAAAAAAATTAAAAAAAATTTCATTGCATAAAAATGGGTAATGGCAAAGGTGGGTGCAGGAGGCTTATTTGCTTGGTACTGGCTCTGCTAAGGCAATTGTGTTTAATGGGTTTAGGTTTAGTAAAAGTATCCCTGATGTTGGGTCTGTCAGGGTAGCGTTGAGCTGAATAATTATGGGTTTTTTTGCATTTTAATCTATCGTACTGTGATGCCTATCCTAATTTGTTCGTCTTGTTTCACCTATCCCTAAATCCCTTAAGTTGATTTAACTGAAAAGCTTGTGATATACCTTGAGTAGTTCAAAAATAAAGCAAAAGTGAGCTTGTGGTGAATACCTTTCTTGCAACAGCATCTGACAACTGCGCGCCTTCAAGGCAGTCACAGTGTGTTGATGTTGCTATGCCAGCCACTCATTGCGCTTTGCTATCCCATACCATTACCTATCCAGAATGCTCAACAGATTACCATCTGTCTGAGTGGTTTGACGAATAGTCTCTATCTGAAACTGCCCGATATTTCCGCTTGCAAATAGCGGGCGTATTCCTGCAAGCAAAAAACAATAAAAACAATCAAAAACTGTTAACAACAACTGTTGGAAAAATCTATGAAAACATCAATGAAACTGGTGTCTACCATGACACTTTTGGCTTCGTCTGTGGCCAATGCCTGCCTCACGCAGGAAAGCGAGTCGAATAACGCTGAATCCAATGCTAATGACGGCATCTGTAGCGGTGTACTGATTGAGGGAAGTATCAGCTCCCGCAATGACAGGGACTGGTATCGATTCGATGCCGCCAGCAGCGGTACTATCAGTATCTTGCTGGATCACAATGGCAATGACGATTTCGACTGGGATCTCTATCGCTCTACCGGCAGCGCTATTGCCTCCGGGGCCACCATCGCTGTACCTGAAACCGGATCATACTCTGGTGGTGCCGGTGAGTACTTTTTGAAAGTGAGCCGCTATAGCGGTACGGGGTGGTATGATCTGACTATTAACTACCCTGACAGTGGTTCAGGTGGTGGTGGCGGTTGTACTCAATACGGCGCTCGCCCGAGCAAACCCGGTGGATTACAGGCGTTTATCAGTGGCAACGCTCAGGATGTTTGTATCGCTGAACCGGCACAAGGGGCTGTGTTGTTAATGGGCGGCGGTCCTGATGTGGATGCGTCGTTTAGCCAGCGGGTCAATCCGCATATTGATGGTGGTGATGTTGTCGTGTTGCGAACTTCTGGCACTGATGCTTACAACAGTTACCTGCTGCCGTTAACCGGCGCAAATTCGGTTGAAACAATTATCGTAGATACTGTTTCCCGTGCTAATTCCGATTATGTGGAATGGGCGATTAAATCTGCTGAATTTGTGTTTATCGCCGGTGGTGACCAATCTGATTATCTAAATCAATGGCAGGGCACTAAGGTGCAGACAGCACTGCAACACGTCTATAGCAACAACGGTATCATTGGCGGTACATCGGCGGGCAATGCGGTACAGGGTGAGTATGTGTACGACCCCGACGGGGTGTTAGGTGCTATCAGTGAAGAAGTGGTAACCGATTTATGTCATGAAACCGTGAATATCTCGACTAACTTCCTGAATACCCCGGTGATGGCAAATATCATAACTGATACGCATTTCGCAGAGCGTGACCGCATGGGGCGGATGGCTAACTTCCTGGCTAATATTGGTTCTGGTAACACCGCCATCGGCGTAGATGAAGACAGCGCCTTGTTTGTTACCGAAGATGGCAATGGGATTGTTGATGGCACCGGCAATGTCTATATTTTAAAAACTGACGGACAAACCAGTTTTACGCAGGCCAGTTGTGGTCAGGCACTCATTCTGGATGATCTGCTAAATTATCGTTTGCAGCCCGGAGACACGTTTAATGTGTTAACCGGCGCATCCAGTGTGAGTCCTACGCGGCTCGATATCGATGGCCGGTACAGCAACTTTTATAATCCGGTCAATCCCTATTAATTGTTAAAATCACGCACCATTTCTGTCATTGAAGTGGTGCGTCTTTCCACCTGTCTTGTTTACTGTGTCGTTCATCTAAAAGCACTGGAAAATCTTGCGCTTTAACACTGTAATTCCGCTGTTATGCCCGCGTAGGATTTACTGGAACAAACATGAACCTCACTCGCTCATCAGTTAAAAACCCGGCTGCCGTGTTGGTTATTGTGGCCCTGGTGTTCATCTTTGGCGTTATTGCCATGTTGAAATTGCCCATACAATTAACACCGGATATTGAACAACCTCAGATAACCATATCCACCGGGTGGCGAGCGGCTGCACCGGAAGAAGTGGAATCCGTGATTATTGAGCCACAGGAAAATGTGGTGAAAAACACCCGTGGCGTGGTGGATGTGGCAACGAACATCCAGCAAGGATTTGGCAATATTACTCTGACGTTTGATGTTGGCACCAACATGCAGCAGGCCATGCTGGATGTGATCAATAATCTCAATCAGGCACCGCCACTGCCTCTGGACGTATTTGAACCTGTAGTCGCTACCGGAGGAGGCCGGGGCGGACCCAACGCTGCTTCTTTACTGGTGCGTCCCGTTCCCGGCAATGATTTGGCTGACATGGCGAATCATCAGGCCTTAATTGAAGATGTGATTGAGCCCCGCTTAGCCCGTATCTCTGGTGTCGGACAGGTCAATCTGAATAGTCAGCGCCCCCGTGAACTGCGTATTACCTTCGATCCTTATAAATTGGCGGCTCTTGGTATCTCAATCGGCCAGGTGGCCAATACGGTTTCCAGAGCGTCAGATGTGTCGGGTGGCTTTGCGGATGTCGGGCGTCGCCAGTACACAGTCCGATTTGCCGGGCAATACGATTTACAGTCTCTGTCTGACATGATCATTTCTTATAGTGGCGATCGACCGGTATTTTTGAAAGACGTGGCCAAGGTGGAAAACACCCTGGTTGACCGCTTTGGGTTTACACTGCGAAATGGTGCGCCCGCCTATTACATCACGGTCAGTCGTGGCAATGAAGCCAATACCGTCGCCTTATTAGATGACATTAACCTGGCCATAAAAGAGCTTAATGAAGGTCCGCTGGCAGAGGTTGGCCTGATGATCGATTTGAGTTTTGATTCATCGGTGCATATTCGCAATGCGTTGTTACTGGTAAAGAGTAATCTGGGACTGGGCGTCTTTCTGGCTTTGGGCATCTTGTGGTTGTTTTTGCGCGGTTGGAAGGCCACCTTGATCATTGCTACCACCATTCCGTTATCTGTCATGGTGGCATTTCTGGTGCTCAGTATGTTGGAGCGCAGTCTGAATGTCATCTCTCTGGCAGGCGTGGCGTTTGCTGTGGGACTGGTTTTGGACGCCGCCATTATCGTACAGGAAAACATCGTGCGTTTGCGCGGTGAAGGCATGGAAAACAAAAAGGCCGTGGTTAAAGGCGCGACTCAGGTTGCCGGTGCTTTGTTTGCATCCACCGCCACCAGTGTCGCGATTTTCTTACCTATCTTGTTTATGAAAGGTATAGAAGGGCAGCTATTTTCAGATCTGGCCCTGACCCTCTCCGTTGCGGTTATTGCTTCGCTGGTAACGGCGGTGACCGTGTTGCCCATTGCCAGTCGGTATCTGTTGTCAGATGCGCAACAGCAAGATCCGCATGAAGGCTATTGGCAAAGACTGACCAGTCTTATCATGGCGTTAACCAATACCGCTCAAAGGCGATTAGGCTGGATTGTTGGTTTAATGCTGGGGTCGGTGCTGGTAACCACCAGCTTAATGCCGCGCACGGATTTTATGCCAAGAGCCCCGATTGATGGTTTCTTCTTTTCCCTGAATTTGCCGCCGGGCGGCAATATCGAGTTTCTGGACGAAGAAATGGCAAATCGCTTCCGGGATAGAATTCAGCCCTATCTCGACGGTGAACTACAACCCAAAGTTAAAAGCTATAACTTCTACAGCTACGGCCCTGATTCTACTGGCGGATTTATTTATGCCGATGATCCTACCCGGGTGGAAGAATTAATGCAGGTAGTGCAAAACGAGGTACTGGCCGGTTTGCCTGACACCCAGGTATTCTTGTTCCGTGGCTCTATGATAAACGTGACCGGTGGCGGCAATGGTCGCTCGGTTAATATTGATCTACAAGGGCCGGATATGGAGCCTCTGATGGCTGCAGCCCAGATAGGTATTCAGACCATTCAGGCGCATTTACTTGGCACCAGCGCGCAACCCGTACCGGCTTTGTCGATGGCCGAACCTGAGTTGCGCTTGATACCTGATGATAGGCGCATCACGCAGGCGGGACTAAACCGCAGTGATGTGGCCAACGCTGTGCGGGCTTTTACCGACGGACTGTTTGTTGCAGAGTACTTTGACGGCAATGATCGCATGAATGTGATTTTACGCGGCTCACAATGGACTGATCCTGATGAGTTTGCCTCATTGCCGGTTTATACCCCCCTTTCCGGTATTCAGACCCTGGGCGAGTTAGCTACGGTGACCCGTACTGTCGGACCCAGCCAGTTGCGCAGAGTGGATGGTAAACGCACTGTTACCCTGATAATACGGCCACCGGAAACCTTGTCCCTGGAAGAAGCGATGGCACAGTTGGAAGAACATGTGATCCCGGCTATCAAAGCAGAACTTCCGGCAGACGCTAATTTACTGATCAATGGCAATGCCAACCGAATGCAACAGGCGATTTGGGATATGTTGCAGAACTTTGTGTTAGCTCTGGTAATTTTGTTCCTGCTGATGACGGCGTTGTTTAAATCCGCCAAAGACAGCTTTTTAGTGCTCACCGTAATGCCGATGGCGTTGGCCGGCGGGGTGTTGGGATTATGGGTTCTGAACCTGTTTACTTTCCAGTCGTTGGATCTGCTAACTATGATTGGATTTATCATCCTGTTGGGCTTGGTGGTAAACAATGCCATTTTACTGGTGGATCAAACCCGTAGCTCTGAACGGGATGGATTAAGTCGTCGGGAGGCCGTGAGCCAGGCGGTGCGTATTCGGGCACGTCCGGTGTACATGAGTACCTTAACCAGTTTATTTGGCATGTTGCCCTTGATGATCTTACCTGGCGTAGGGTCGGAAATTTATCGTGGGCTTGCCACGGTTATTGTAGGTGGCATGGCGATCAGCGCCATGTTTACTTTGATTTTGTTGCCAGCCCTGCTGCGTATCGGAGAGCAACAACAGGAAAGCCACTATACTTCTTCAACATCAGACTTTGCGGGACGGGGGTCAGTCTAATGAAAATTCACATGAAACTATCAACAGGACTTGCCTGTTTATTGTTTGCCGTTAACGTGTCAGCCCAGCTGGTACCTGCCAAACCCGTCAAGGTTGGCACAGTGGAAAAATCCGTTTTTGTTCCAACGGTGGATATTGTGGGTAGTATCTACAGCCGCAATAACGTGCAACTCACCGCCGGTGTTGGCGGACGCCTGGAGTTTGTGGCCGAGCCTGGTACTTATCTTTTGCAGGGCGAAGAAGTCGCCAGAATTGATCAATTACCATTGCAACTACAACAGGCTGAGCAACAAGCAGAAATCAGGCGCGAGCAAATCAATATCAAATACCTCGCCCGGGAAGTTGAGCGTTTACAGAATCTGCGGGAAAGCAACAGCGCTTCGGCATTTCAACTGGATCAAACCCAATCGCAGTACGACCTGGCTCGCGCCGACCTGGAGATAGCGCAACTTCGGTTGCGTCAGATCAACGATCAGTTGAGTCGGGCGATTGTCAAAGCGCCGTTTGATGGTGTTGTGACTGAACGCGTCAGAGAGGCCGGTGGCGATGTGAATCGCAGTGATGTACTGGTGACGATGCTGGATACTGAAAACCTCGAAGGCCGTATTTTCGTACCTGTAAAATACCTGCCTTTTATACGCACCAGTAAAGATGTATCGATCAAATCTGCGAATAATCAAATTAATGCGCAAATTAAGGCCATTATACCGGCTGCCGACAGACAATCTCAGTCGTTTGAATTGCGGGTTAGCTTGCCGGCCGGTGCCAATGAAAGCTGGACCAGCGGTGAACTGATAACCGCCACTATTCCGGTACGGGCACCGCAGGAAACGCTGACCGTGCACCGGGATGCGTTAATTCTCCGAAAAGAAGGCACCTTTGTAGTGGTTATCGATGATGAAAATAAAGCCCACCGACATCTGGTGGAAGTGGGACAGGGCATGAAGGAACGGGTGAGTATTCAAAGTGAAGCGATTCAGGCGGGCGATAAAGTGGCGACACGAGGCGCAGAGCGTATTCAGGATGGTCAAACGGTGACGATTGCTGTGCCCAATGCCTGACACATAACCGCAGGCCATGCTGCAAGCACTGGCCTGCCACCCTAATCACTGAATGATATTTGATTTAGGGATCCACTTTTCACTGATTTTGGTCAGTACGCCGTTGTCCGATAACTCCTGTAATGCACTGCTGATATCTTCCCGGTGTTCAAACAAAGGGCTGGCCTTGCTGATCACGGTAAACGACTCCAGTACCGTTGATGGCTGATAAATGGACTTTTTCATAATGCGTTTCAGGTGGGGGCTTTTAAATTCGACGCCATCAAACAGGGTGTCAAAGCCTGCCAGTACATCAATGCGTCCGGCAATTAACAACTCGATACCGGTTTCACGATTTTTAACATCCATTTTAAGTAAGTTATCTGCTTGCTCAAACTTTTCAAAATACACGGTGCTGCCAACGTAACCAATAACGAAGTTGTCCTGTTGTAAATCCTTGAACTCATCGATGACACGTTTGTCGTCGTAGCGTTGGTAAAACACGGTTGAATGCACATCTTTCAGGTAAGCCGGTGGGACAAATTCCAGAAAAGCGGCCCTGGTGCTGGAATAAAGTAAGGAGTGCGCCATATCCACATTTCCATCGCGCAATACGCGCATACAGGCCGACCAGTCGCACTCGTAATAGTCGTATGTAACCCCCAGTGTCTTAGCTAAAATTTGTGTCAGATCATGTTCGAAACCGGCATAACTGCTTCCTTTTTCAGTTTTACTGATGATCATATAGGGCGGAAGATGATTGGCGATCAGGCGAATTACCGGGCGTTCAACCGCCGGCATGAGCTTTTCCTTGCCCTGCAGAGAAAAGCTGCAGAATAAGTATGTTACAAGGGTAATCCAGAAAAACTTACTCAAAAATAAATACAACAGAAATTTACCCAATTTACTTTTATCATTATAGTTATCAGGGATTGCATTGAACTCCGGGACGTCCAAAGTCACCTGAATAACCTAACATTTGGCGAAGGCTTATCTGTAGCCTTCATCTTACTCGGGAGTGAATAACTATGATGGCATTTAATAACAATGATATACAAAAAGCGCTAGGTCAATTAAACCTTAGTTGTAAAAATGAATGGAAGTTGGTGGATGGGTCGTTGCAAAAGCGTTTTAAGTTCAGCAATTTTATTGAAGCCTTCGGTTGGATGAGTAAAGTGGCTATTGTCGCTGAGAAAATGGATCATCACCCGGAATGGTTCAACGTCTACAATAAAGTCGATGTGACACTGGTCACTCATGATGCCAATGGCATTACCCAAAAAGATTTTGATTTGGCCAATCAGATGGAGTTGTTAGCTCAAAGTCGGTAAATAAAATCAAAGGCGATAGCCAGCACTACACACCGAATATTCCGTAAAGATCTGGTGCTAAAGCCCATCCCTGGAGCAGAGATATTATGGCTCCTGCAGGGTATTATCCTGGGGGAAGTGAGCCTTTAGGGCGGTCAGCTGGCTGTCATAGTGACGCCATATCCCTTGTCCTTTGCGGTTAATCGGCTGTTTAACCTGCTCAGAGCTGGGGGTTTTTATGGCTCTCTCGGTTTCGTAAAAGCGCAGGCAGCTTTCTTCGAAGGGCAGATTGCAAAATGCCAGAATTCGCCTGACCTGGCTTTCAAGATCATCCAGGACATCTTCATGTTGCACCCGCAATACGAAACCGGGCAATACTTCATCCCAATGGGCCATCAGTTTCTCGTAAGCCAGATAATAGCGAGCAAGAGTGTCGAGACTGTAGGAAAACTCCTGTCCTTCACCAAATAGTTGTTTGTAGCCACTGAAACAACAATCCATTGGTGCTCTGCGGGCATCAATGACTTTGGCGTTGGGTAAGATCAGCTTGATCAGACCAAGGTGCAAAAAATTGTTGGGCATCTTATCGATGAAGTAAGGTTTGTTGCTGCGATACACCTGGGTGTCCTGAATATATTGCTCACCAAATCGGACGTAATAGCCAGAATCGATTTGTGTCAGGTTGTCCGGGTAGGCATTTTTGTTGCCCCGCAGGCGAGTAACCAGACTTAAAATGTTATGCAATTCCATCGTTCCCTCAACCTGCGAGTGTGACGCCAGAATTTGTTCAAGTAGAGTTGAGCCCGCTCTTGGTAACCCTACGATAAATATCGGTGCGGCATCATCACAACCCACATCCGGTAAATTGGTAAACAGGGCACGATTGCAGTGGGCTATTTGGCGCTCAACCTGTCGCTCAACACTGGCAATATCGTAATTGAGTTGCGCTTGCTTTAACTGGTTACCCTTTTGAAAATGTTCAAATGCCAATGGGTATTGTTTTTTGTCTTCATAGGCTTTGCCCAATGCAAAATGAAGATGAATTCGGTCATCGGTGCTGGTGTCGTCTGTCCTGGTCAGGGATGTCATGGCTTGCAGTTCTACATCCTGAAACTGATAGGTTTTGGTATTCGCCAGACTCCAGTAGGCATCACCAAAATCTGGTTTGATTTGCCAGGCGGTGCGGTAGGCCGCAATGGCTGCCTGCAATTGACCATCGGCTTTCAGGGCATGGCCCAATAACAGGTTGATGTAAGGCTGTTGTTCATCCTGAGCCAGCAGTGCCTGATACAGTGTCACAGAGCCCTGAATATCGCCAATACCCAGAAGCGCTCCGGCTTTGGCCAGTAAAAACGATTTTTCCTGCGGGTAGTGTTGTAAAAGTGTGTCACAGGTTTGAAGAGATTGCCGAAATTTGCCAATTTGATTGAGTAATTTTATGTATTCCAGCCCGGCATAATAGTGATCGGGATACAAGGCAACACAGCTTTCCAGCACAAACTCTGCTTCGGCATAGGCTTTGAGTTGCAAACCGATTTCGCCCAGTAATGTCAGGGCTTCTGCATGGTGTTTGTTCTGACTTAAGAACTGGCGGCATAACTTATCGGCTGTGTCTAATTGTCCCTCATACATGAGGTCTCTGGCACCTAAGATGGGCTTTGGCAGCGCCGAAAGTCGCTGGGTCTGTTTGCGGGCCAGTGCCAGAGCCTGACTATTTTGTGATTGCTGATAATAACTTTCTAAATAGCGCCAACTGGCCAGTAATGCCGGATTCAGTTGGGTTGCTTTATAAAAGTGTTTTGCGGCGTCATGGGGTTGGTTAAGCGCAACATAACAATGCCCCAATTCTTGCCAACACCTGGCGTGTTCGGGATACTGCTGAATAAGTTGTTGATTGCTGCTAATAGCCTTGTCAGGAGTACCACTTAGCCGGAAAGCAACGGCCAGCAGGTAGTGCAATTCCTTTTGACTGGCGACATCTTGTTCAGTCTTTATGCCGTTTTGGGCCAGCTTTATGGATTCGGCAAACTGCCCCTGGGCTAATGCCTTTTTAATCTCTGCAATCATCAATACGCCTGGTCAATTTTACGCGTTACGGTCTCATAAAAAAGGCAGGCTGAAAAGCCTGCCTGGTGATATCGAAATTATGTTGCCTCAGAACATATCATAAGAAAAACGCACCCCAACAGTACGTGGACGGTTTGTGACCACTTTGGGAGTAAATTGCTGATTATCGATGTGCAATATCGCGCTCTCATTGGTGATATTGTCAACGTATAGCTCAATTTTCCATTCGTCGTTGGTAACACCCACCGCCAGGTTGGCTAACAGGTAACTGTCCTGAACATAACGTCCACCGCGAAATACCTCGCCATTAGAGTCGGTATAGGTGACACCTTCGTATTCAGCGGCTTCATCCTGGATTGTGAGTCCGGAGCCCGTGCCGTAAACTAACTGCGTGGTATCTTCCAGTACATAGGCATCCATTTTCATGCTGGCCAGACGGTCACCGGTGTAAACCAATGAACCGTTTATGTAACCGCTGAGATCACCTTCCAGGTCAAAATAATACCGGGCGCGTAAATTACCGGAAAAATCAGACGAGTAGGGGAGTTCACTGCCGATGGGTGGTGCGATTCCTTCCAGTTCAGGATTAATGGCAGTCAGCTCAGTGTCCAGTACACTGAAAGCACCATTAATGATCAGGTTCTCGGTGGCCACCCAGGTAATATCTCCGTCAATACCTCGAATTTCCGCATCACCGACATTATCGGTAAAGACCAGGAAGCTGATATTGGTGGGGTCAAACCGAGACGTTTGCAAGTCTGTGATATCCGAGTAATAGGCAGTGGCATTCACCCGCAGAGTGCCATCCAGGAAGTCACCTTTCATGCCCAGTTCGTAGTTATCCAGGGTATCGGTTAATGAGTAAACCGGTATGCGGAAACCGTCAAAGGCGCCATTTTGATTTGTGGCAAGCCCGCCACCCACGCGATTGGTTACCGGTGGTCTGAAACCTTCCGAGTAGGTCGCAAACAGCAATAAGTCCCGGTTAACTTTCCAGTCAACAGAGAACTTTAAAATGGTATCATCAACCGTGAGCACTCCGTCATCATCTAACAGGTCTACTTGCAGTTGCCCGGATTCAATGGCCGCCTGAATCAATTCAGGATCTTCGCCTACAGCCATTAATTCATCAGGGTCCAAAGTACCAAAAGCCCGTAACCGGCGGGACACATCAACCGTTGTGGTTGAGCCTTTGTATTCGTCTTCAATTTCGTACCAACGGGCACCGATTGTGGCGGTAACGGAGTCTGTGATGTCGTATTCCAGATTACCAAATACGGCAATTTGATTGATGTCGTGGCTGACATCATTTACAAAGCTGACATCCGGCTCGAATGGGCCACCATCACTATTGATGCCTTCTGTACCAACGGTGGTGCGCTGCATATCAGAGAAGAAGGCCAGGTCAGTATTGCCCAGCTTAAATCGGCCTATGGTGTCCAGGGATTGTTCATCTAAAAATATCCCGGCTGTTAAACGCCAGCGATTAGAAGCATCAGTATTGAAGCGAAACTCGTGCGTTGTTCGGGTCGTTTGGGTGTCTTCTTTATAGAATTTACTCGGATCTAAACAGCGCTCATCTTCCGGAGTTTCCGCCTGATAATGATTACACACATAATAGGCGGCAAATAAGCCACCATTAGTGTAGCCGGTGTAATCTACATTGGACTCGATTTCCCGATTCAGGTAACCACCTGTGTATACCAGCTCTAATTGATCCAGTCGTCCTTCAATCGTCCAGGTGGTTAAGCCAAACTCGTCTTTGTTGTCATCAGGCTGAAAGCGGTTGGTTGAGCTTTCACCTTCGAGATTAGGATCGTAGGCAAATACGCCTTCAGTTTCCAATACCTGTTCAGTATGTTGGATTAAGAAAGACCAGTCCTGATTATCGTATAACGCACTAAATCTCGCCCCTGTGTACTGGGCATCGTTAAAATCATCTTCTACCAGGGAATTGTTGGTGGGTGAGACTACCGGTGTGTTTTCCGGATCGCTCAGCGGACCACCTGAAATTCTGTCGATAACCACGGCACTACCGATATAACCACCTTGTCCAGGTTGATTGGGAATATTGTCAATCCAGCCCCCCTGTTTATCGTTGTAGGCGGCGATACGAATACCAAAATTTTCCGATACCGGCGCGTTTACGTAGGCTTCGAATGTATTGCTGGCTTCACCGCCATCGGTTGTGGACAGGTCCAGATCAATTCCGGCGGTAAATCCGCTTAAATCTGGTTTGTTGGTGATAATACGCACCGTACCTGCCTGTGAACTGGCGCCAAACAGGGTACCCTGTGGACCTGGCAGTACCTCAACCCGTTGAACGTCAGTGGCGAAGATGTCCATGTTTCTGCCTTGCATGGAAACCGGTTGTTCATCCTGATAGAAGGCAACGGAAGGTTGCAGGGCCTGAACAGACGACACGGCAATGTTTGTTTGGGTGGTGGCCGCGCCGCGAATATAGATTTCGTTTTGCCCCGGGCCTGTGCCCTGAAATACTACGTTGGGCAGAAATTCGACATAGTCCTGGAAGTTGTCTATGCCTAAGTTTTCAAGTGCGCTGCCATTGATTGCGGTAACGGATACCGGTATTTCCTGAACTGATTCGGTTCTCTTGGTGGCGGTAACTTCAATGGTTTCAAGTGCGGCCTTGCCCGTGGATTCCTGGGCGTTGACGCCCGCTGTTGCCAGCGCGGCAATGACTGCACAACAAATTCTGGATTTATGCATTGTGTGACCTATGTGTGTGTTGTTGTGATTGCGGTGAGTATTAATGTTCCCTGGGAACTTATAAGTATTTCTATTTAAAGCTTAAATGTATTTCCTGAAAACTGCAAAATAAGTATAGTTCTAATGAATAGAGTTGAGGTGAATAGAGGCTGTGTTTCCCTCAAAAATGAAATTATTAAGCCATATTAATGTATTCGATACTTAAAATGGCCTTTATAGAATATGTCATTATAATTAGAATACGATTTTAAATGCTGAGTTTCAGCTAATCCGATTACTCAAGGAAGGCCCTCACGCGTGATTTCCGCCAGCACATTTCGACATCTGAATTTAAATGTTTTTATCGTTGCAACTATCAGCATTACGGCGCTGGTGTTGTTTACTTTGCTGGCACCGCAATTCGCTGAGTCATTTTTTGATACGTTGCAAAGCGAAATTGTCAGTAGCGGCAGTTGGTTTTACGTCTTAACCGTAGCCGTTATCTTAGTGACGACACTGTATCTGGGGTTGTCGCAATACGGTGAAGTAAAACTTGGGCCAGATCACGCTCAGCCGGATTACAATCTGGCCACCTGGTTATCTATGTTATTTGCGGCCGGAATGGGCATTGGCCTGATGTTTTTTGGCGTGGCAGAGCCGCTTATGCATTTTATGGCTCCGCCTACCGCAGAGCCTGGTGGCATCGAAGCGGTAAAAGAGGCCATGAAAATGACCTTTTTTCACTGGGGCTTACACGCCTGGGCCATTTATGCCATTGTGGCGTTAATCCTGGCTTACTTTAGTTTTCGCAATAACTTACCATTAACCTTGCGCTCTGCGCTGTACCCAATTATTGGGGACAGGGTGCGCGGCTGGGCAGGCCACTGGGTAGACATATTTGCGGTGGTCAGTACCATTTTTGGCGTTGCCACGTCATTGGGCTTCGGTGCTGCGCAAATTAACGCCGGGCTGGCCTATTTAACCGGTATTGAGGTAAATACCAGCAATCAAATTTTGTTGATGATTGCGGTTATTGCTGTGGCTACCGTGTCTGTAGTGTCAGGGCTGGACAAGGGGATTAAGATCCTGTCTCAAACCAATATGATGATGGCCGTGGCCTTGCTGCTGTTTATACTTATTCTTGGTCCAACGGTGTTTTTGCTGCAGGCCTATTTGCAAAACACCGGGGATTATTTATCTGACCTTGTGCGCAATACCTTCAATTTATTTGCCTATCAGAAAAAAGACTGGATAGGCGGCTGGACCATCTTTTACTGGGGATGGTGGCTGGCCTGGGCACCGTTTGTGGGGATTTTTATCGCCCGCATATCTAAGGGCCGCACGATACGGGAATTTATTCTTGGTGTGATGTTTATTCCCACCGCCTTTACCTTGTTTTGGATGACCGTGTTTGGCAATACCGCCATTGATTTAGTGCAGAATTTCGATTCGAATTTAGGGGCACTGGTGAATGAAGATACCTCCGTCGCCCTATTTGTTTTTCTTGAGAGCTTCCCGTTTTCTGACGTTCTGGTGGTGCTGGCGTTACTGATGGTGGTGGTGTTTTTTGTGACCTCCTGTGACTCCGGTGCAATGGTAGTAGACATGCTGTGTTCCGATGGTAATAACAACACGCCTGTTTGGCAGCGCATTTACTGGGCGTTGGCGGTTGGTGTGGTAGCAATTGTATTGTTGTTCGCCGGTGGCCTGTCAGCATTACAAACCATGACGATTGCCACCGCCTTGCCATTTTCCATTGTCTTGCTGCTGGCTATTGCCGGTCTGATAAAATCACTGCGTATCGAGCGTCATAAAAGAGAAAGTCTGGCCTTTAGTTCCGGGCCGTTAGTGACCTGCACCAACAAAGAGGGCTGGCGTGAGCGACTGGAGAGCATTGTTACTTATCCCAACAAAAAAACCGTGGAACAGTTTCTCGACAATGTCGTTAATGAGGCGTTTGAATCGGTGCGTACAGAGTTGCTGCAATATCAACTCGAGGTGGAGATAGTTCGCAAAACCAAAGCGATAGAAATGATCGTAAAACACGGCGAAGAAATCGAATTTGTTTACGGTGTGTACCGGCGTAAACACGAGCAGCCAGATTATGCCGCAAATGAGGCCGAAAGCCTGGACAATGATCATGAACAGTCTTACTATCGCGCCGAAGTTCACTTAAGAGAAGGTGGGCAGGATTACGATATTATGGGATGGTCCACAACGGCGGTTATCAACGACATCATCGACCAGTACCATAAACATCAGCATTTTTTGCATTTGATGCGTTAATGCTTAAAAACCCGTGACCGGATTGAGATATGGAAAAAGACGAAGAATTATTGGTAGCCCTGAGAAAGGTGATTCGGGCTATTGATCTGCGCTCCAGGCAGCTCAATCGGGAAGTTGGTTTAACCGGTCCACAATTGTTAGTGATGCAAAACATCGGCAAAGTGCCGGGGATCATGGTTCGTCAGATAGCTGACAATATTAATTTGAGTGCAGCAACCGTCACCAGTATATTAGATCGTCTGGAAGCGCGGGAGTTGGTGCAACGCATCCGCAGTACTGAGGACAAACGGCGGGTAGGGGTGTTTCTGACCGAAAAAGGTCAGGAGTTACTTAACGAAGCTCCGATGCCGTTTCAGGAACATTTCCTCAATCGTTTTGCCAGTCTTGAAGACTGGGAGCAAAGTTTGATGATTGCAACTATCCAGCGACTGGCCAGTATGATGGATGCCGAGAATCTGGATGCTGCACCGGTATTGGAAATCGCCAGTTTTGACGACAAAACGGCGCATGAGCCGAGCAATAAATAAACCAGGTTTCACTTTTATGCTTTTAGGTGTGCTGACTTAAACACCCAATTACCTCTCCGGCCATGTGCTTTTTTGCCCGGTAATAATGTCACATTCAGCACCCGTCGAAAGTCGTCGCTGTAACGGCTTTCCCCACGACCCGTTTTTAAATTTAAACAGGTAAAAACTTATGGGTGATATTGTCATCGTCGGTGGTGGTGCCGGAGGCTTAGAGCTGGCCGTAAAACTGGGACGCTATTTCAAAAAATCTGATACCAACGTTCTGTTGGTAGATAAAAATCGAACACATATCTGGAAGCCCTTGCTGCATGAAGTGGCAGCAGGCTCTCTGGATGCGGACATTGATTGTCTGGACTATCTGGCACTGAGCCAGAAAAACGGTTTTCAATTTCAGTTAGGAGAAGTCACAGGACTTGAACGTGCCACTAAGACCTTGAAGCTGGCGGCAATGGTCAGCGACAGCGGTGAGACCATCTTACCCGCACGAGAGATAGTGTATGGCAAGCTGGTATTTGCACTGGGATCAGTGACCAATGACTTTGGCACCCCAGGAGTTAAAGAGCACTGCATCTTTTTGGATTCGGCTGGCAGCGCGCAACGTTTTCATGTGCAACTGCTGAACGAGTTTTTAAAACTGCAATCGGATAGCAGTAAAAGCAAACTGGACATTGCCATCGTCGGTGCCGGTGCAACGGGCGTAGAGTTGGCCGCAGAACTCTATAAAACCGCTGAATTATTAAAAGCCTATGGTTATCAAAATGTGTCCTCGGCAAAACTGAATGTCACCGTAATCGAAGCCGGTCCGCGCCTGTTACCGGCGTTACCAGAGCGCATAGCGCAAAAGGTGGCCCATGAACTGCGTAAGCTGGGGGTTTCTTTGATGCTGAATACCGCGGTATCAGAAGCCAGTAAAAACGGACTACAGACCAAACAAGGTGACTTTATACCGGCTGATATGTCGGTTTGGGCCGCTGGTATTAAGGCGCCGGAATTCTTATCTGCGCTGGATGGTTTGGAAACCAATCGCATCAATCAGCTGGTGGTGGATCGCACTTTGCAAACCAGTAACGATGCCAACATCTTTGCGATCGGAGATTGTGCCCATTGCATCATGCCGGATGATACAAAAGTACCGCCGCGAGCGCAGTCTGCACATCAGATGGCCAGTTGCCTATTTGATAATATCAAACGCCTGCACACCGGGCAGCAGGCTAAAGCGTATCAATACGTAGATTATGGTTCATTGGTGTCGTTGTCGTCCTATTCAACCATTGGCAGCCTGATGGGAAGCCTGTCCAAAGGCAGTGTGTTTATCGAAGGCAAATTAGCGCGAATGGTGTACATCAGTTTGTATCGCATGCATCAGATGGTGGTGTACGGCAAATTGAAAACCCTGTTTTTTATGCTGGTTAATCGCATCAATAAGCGGTTACGGCCTACCTTAAAATTGCATTAAACCGAGGCGGTGTAGTATCCGCCCTGGCTTGTTATTAGCCTAAACACAGAGGGGTCGTACTCAGGTACGGCCTTTTTTGTTTTTTGACTATGCTAATAGTAACGAGGTTTAGCAATGGGCAAGTGATGGCGTTATTGGGCACGTTGATAGGTGGCATTGGGTTATTTCTGTTGGGCATGATGCTGTTAACCGATGGGCTGAAACAATCTGCCGGACAACAACTGGAACAATATTTACACGCCGGTACCCGTTCAAAAGTCAGAGGCTTCGCTTCCGGTTTTACGCTGACCGCACTGGTGCAATCTTCCAGCGTGGTGACCGTTGCCACGATTGGGTTTGCCAATGCCGGATTGCTGACTATCGGCCAATCTGCCTGGGTTGTGTTTGGTAGCAATGTCGGCACCACTATGACCAGTTGGATAGTGGCGCTGGTGGGCTTTAAAATTAAAGTAGAGTTGTTTGCTTTACCTCTGGTGGGCATGGGCGCCTTCCTGCATATTTTATCCCGTGGGTCTCGCCTCAAAGCACTGGGTTTGGCTGTTTCCGGCTTTGGATTGTTGTTTATCGGCCTGAATACATTGCAAGGAGCAATGCAGGGCTATCAGGGGGATTTTAGTTTTTTATTGTCTCGCCAGTCGGAACTTTACCAAATCATCCTGTTTACACTCATTGGCTGCATTATGACCACGCTGATGCAGTCTTCCAGCGCTGCTATGGCTGTGATCTTGACTCTGGTTAATACCGGTAGTGTTCCGCTGGTATTGGGCGCAGCGGCGGTGATAGGCGCCAATATTGGTACCACCTCAACCGCACTGTTAGCCACCATTGGGGCTACAGCAAACGCAAAACGCGTGGCCTGGGCGCATGTGATTTTTAATCTGGTGGCCGCCGTTGCGGCATTTGGCATGTTGCCACTGGTGTCAGAGATATTCACCATTGGCTACGAGCGCAAGTTAATGGGCGGCAATGCCGCTTTCTGGTTAGCTGTATACCATACACTGTTTAACTTTGTTGGGGTGCTGATAATGATATTTATCGAACCCAGAATCACTGCGTTTCTGACAACAAGGTTTGTTGAGCAGGATCGCGCCCTGAAACTGCAATATGTGGATGCCACCTCCACAGAAGTGCCAGCCATCGCCGCTCGCTCAGTGATAAAAGAATTTGAGCATTTGGTAAAACGGTTAAGCGAGCAATTTGCCACCTATTCCACCGAAGAAACCCGACAAAATGGCGCTCAATTGCGCGCCTTGCTCGGTAAATTGGATGGTTTTGTTGTTAAAGTACTCAAACAACCTATGGATAATAATCTGGTGGAAGGGTTTAATCTGGCAATCAAGAATAGTCAGACCCTATCCAACTTAACGGTTTTGGTGGAAGACCTGCACCACTTAAGGGATTCCCTCGGCAATTCAGTGCTAACCGAGACGTTGAACGAGCTGACATTAACGTTTCAGTCAGTGCCGCTGCAGTTGGTAGCCGGAATGCCGGTTTCAGCGCTCAAAATTGCCCTCAAAGAATTAGAAACCAAAAGCAGCGATGTAAACGATAAGGTGTTTCAGGCACTGCAAAATAAACAGATCCACGAAAAGCAATTACGCGACGCCAATGCACTGCTGGATGTGCAAAAGCGCATTGCCAAATTGCTGGTTAAATTACAGAAACGACGAGAAGCAATGGCTGCTCTGGTGTCTGAATGAGCCTATTGCCGGATACCGGTTCCGGACAAAAACCGTGTTTGAAACGCTGCCGTTTTGGCATCAGGTTGTGAGCGCTCGACCACCTGTAATTTTGTGTAATGTCAATTTTTTTACTCCTAAAATATGCTGCCTGCGTCGAAGTTGCCGTGATTATGAAAAATCTCTGACTTCTTAATTATTTCCAATGTAAGGACAAGTACATGTCAGAATCAAACCAATACCTGCCACATGGTAGCTATCTTCTAACGGCTAAAGATGTGGAGGTGTCTATCAATGCCATCAGCACCCGTGTTGACGGCTCACATAACCCCAATGCTGCCGTGACATACCCGGCCACCGAAGCCCGTCATATTGGCGACATTATTAATGAAAACGGTAACCTGGTTGTGGGAGGCGGCAACGGAAGCAGGCCAAACCCGACCAATCAGTTCGGTGTTTTCGTACCTGCCGGTAGTTATCAATTAACCAGTATTGGCATTCACGTTACCATTCAGGCGCTATGTAAAAAAATCGATGGAAGCTGGGTGCGCTCTGTGCCGGTTCGCTACACTGCCAAAGACGCTGCGCAACTGGCAGATATATCCAATATCGACGGCCAACTGACGTTAGCTGAAAAGTAACGGTTTTTATTCAGAAGGGCAGAGTAGCAGCAAATCCGGCGGCACTAACGCTAACCACGATCTATGTTATTTTTACTCTGCCCCGTAAACGCCGCCCTCCCGAATAATATCGACCCGCCAGGCTCAATTAACCTGTAATGGATTGTAATACCCATCACCCCGAATACTTCATAGTCTTTTACTAAGCCTTGCGGTAAATGCGGTTAAACAACAGGGCGACTCACTAATTAAACTTGTTAAGAGGAAAGACTCATGGCGGCAACTTCAATTGAAATTAAATTGGTAATGCAAGGTGGTGGCGACTATCAGGAAGGCGTATCCGGATTGGTAGTAGGAAATCTGGTTGACCCTAATACCGGAGAATACTGGTACGGCCCATGTGATGCGAATCCCTGGACCTGGCATAACGAAGGTTCTAACGTAAATAGTTTTGCTCTGATGGCTAACTATGCTTATGGCAACAACGAAGCGACAGCATTTTCACAACTGGTGATTGAACCTCAGAATTTGTCGGCAGGAAATCACAAAGTTGTCGCTGTGCTGGAAACGGCTGATATCGAGGGTAGCGATACTAACCAGATTTTGCGTTTTAAAAGCGTCACCCTGGATGGTGCTGCCAGCCACGATGTGAATATCACTGAGTGGGGCAATGGACAGCAACCAACATCCACTTTTGCGCAAACGGTTGCCTGATGGGCGAACAAACATGACTTTGGGTTTTGCTGTTGTACAGCGACAGCAAACCAAAGTCACTTTAATTTCTATTGTTAGTGGCCCAACGGTTTTTCAGCGATATTCAGGCATAGCCTGTCCTAAGTGAGACTAATATTCAGCTGGTTTGTTTGACTTTTTTCGGCGCTGCAGCCTAATTAATCTACTGGCCTTTGTTTGAAGTCATTGTCGGGGCGCCGACTGCGCCTTAAGGAGACCGGGCTGTGAAGTGATCCCCCTTAAGAATCCCCCGCAGCCCCTGACGCGCAACAACATAAACATCGCCATCAGAACAACGACGACCATCAACGACAGCATCCTTGTGCCGGGCATTGATTGAGCTATCATCCCTGATAGCTCTCATCGTTGTTTTAACTGATGTCTTAGTTTATTGCGCGTAAAGGGAGTTTCGGATTAGCACTTCGAACAAATATTGGTTTAATCGAGCCTGAAGGCGAATCTGTTTTGCTTTGTCTTTAAATGAGTTCTTTTGTTTCTGGACACTATGGTCATTAGATGAGCATTCATGTTCTCGCCTTGCTTTTCATACTTGAATGGTAAAACTTACAGGTTAAATTATGAGCACATTATTTAATTAATTTATGCGGTTGCACTGTGCAGAAAAGCAACGGATAATCAGTTGCGCAAGTAATGAATAAATTTCAGAAAAATTCAGATCAGGGATAAATCAGGATGAAGAAACGAATGTTAAGTGTGCTCTTGCTGGCAGCCTTAAGTGCACCACAGGTAATGGCGGGAACTGTAACTGCCGAGAGTCTTCTCAATAACGCTCAGTCAGGTGAAGAACATCAGCATCGAGGGCAACATAAGCATGTACAAACCTTTACTCTGAATCTGTGGGCACCTGATGAAATACCGCCAGCAGAAGCCAAGCTGGCGGAAGTAGGGGATAGCTATCATTACCTCTACACTCCGGAAAGCCTGAACTTTTCAATGGATGACACCAATCGCATCGTTAAATTCCGCTTTCATGATGATACCCAAAATCGCTATCAATTTCGCTGGATAACCGCGCAACACCCTGAAGATGTCACACTCACCAAAAAGACTCCCAGCAAAATAAATCTGGCCTTAGATGATGGTGAAATAGCCGAAAGTACCTATTTTGAAGTGTGGGTTTACGACACCAAAACCGGACAGCGTTTCATGTGTGACCCGGATATTGAAATTATTAGACCACCTAATTAATGGTTCATTTGCTTGTAATCACGTGTAATTGAATCAATGGAAAAGGTTTTTTAATCTTTAGTTAAATTTAATGTTTTAAAGTCAATTAAATTCAGGAGAATGATAATGTCAAATGCGGATGTTAACCTGGTTATAGAACCATGGACTACGGCCAATACTCATTTTAACTTATATGTTGAAAACCCCGGCACTGAAGAAGAGTTTTTAGTTGCCGAATTTGCAGGTAAAAAATTTCCGTTAACTGGAGATAAGCCCTTTGTTGAATTGACCTTCATTGGTAAATATGATCCAGACAGCTACCAAACCGGAAATCTGTTGTTCAATATCAAGACATCGGGATATACATTTCACAAAAACGATCATGGCATTAAGCCCGATAGTAAAACTGGTGATTTTAATGTTACTGCAACATTGCAGACCCAAACCACCTGCGATGTCGGCCTGTCAATGGTTCAAAGTGAGGAAGGGAGTTTTAGTTTTAACTTTGACCTGAAGAATAATAATGGCGGTAAGAGTCACTTGTTTGACCCAGCTATAATAATAATAAGACCACCACAGTAATAATTCATGTATTACAACGTGCTACCTTTTGATTGTTCTCAATTGCAATCAGCTTTTCAAACTCATTAAACTGACATAGAGAATCAAACCAAGGGAAACTAAACCAAATTTTGCCTATCCCTTGGTTTACTGCTTCCTCTATATATAATAATGCAGAATTAGGCTCGTTTAATTTAGTTGATATCATTGCGAATGCAAACAACATGTTAGGATGGTTGGGCGATAGTTGTTTTGCTGAATTTATTGTTTTCAGGGCATCATCCAATTTACCCAGATGCATTAGAGCTTGAGCTTTAATAATAAGATTAGCTATATCTACACTTTTTTCAGTGACACTTCGTATTTTTTCGTAAATGTTAATCGCTTGGTCATACTCTCCTGATAACAATAATGCATCAGCATAGTTCAGTAGGTATCCTGGGTGCTCTTGATCATATTTTAGTGATAACTTTGCGTATTTGGTGGCGTTCTCATAATCCTCATTGAGTAAACTAACCACCGACAAGTTAGAATAACTGGCACCACTCGGCGACATTTTGGTCATTGATTCATAAATTGTAATTGCATTGTCCAGTGATCCTTGCTGCAAGTAGATGCCAGCCAACAATGTATTTACACTGTTAAGATTTCGATTGAGAGCTCTTGCACTTTCCAAACTTTCTAAAACAAGTTTCTGATTTCCCATCCACCAGTAATTGACGGCTAAATGGTAATAAGCAATAGCTGTTGGGCGTATTTTAATCGCCTTTTGATACTCAAAAACTGCATCTTCAAAACTCTTGGTCTTCTGAAAGTAATTAGCTCTGAGTAGGTGCAGCTTTCCTTTGGGCAGTTGGCTTGTATGAAGTTCGCTCAAAATATTATTAGCTACATCATATTGCTCTTGTTCTAATGCTAGCGCAAATCCATCAACCAAATAAAGTTCCGAACGTTGTATCTCGCTGGGTACTGACCTATATACTGTCAATGCTTTAGATATCAATTGATCGTTATTGTTGTTTACATAAGCTTCTAAGACCAATTCAAAATACAAACTATAAACCGGATAAAAATAAGCATTGTTTTTAATCAATGCTTCCAGTCTTCCCAGCGATGCCTGGGTGTATTGTCCTTCGGTATACACCTGATAATAAATTTCCAAATACTCAGCATAATCCTCTTCGGAAATCACCAGAGATTTAGCATTAAGTTCGGTGATATTGCTATAAAGATTAGTTAGCTGAGTTTGCGCAAACTGATAAATGGGCTGATAGCTTTCCAAATAGATGGGATTTTGCAGGCGGTTGGTGGTGTGCCATTTGGCTTCTTCGCCGTTATTGTCAGGTGTTTGATTATAGAGAGACAACACCAGTTCGCAGTGTTGTGCGTTACATATCAGTTCCGGTGACACTATGTCATCAGCACCGGTACTTTTACCTATGAGGGCGATATCCCCCTGGGTATCGTCCAGTTCGGCTTGCGGGATTAGCATTAAATGAGGAGTGCTGATGATTAACTGTTGCAGCGCATCTTCGATACTGGTGAGTACCAGGTTTTTTTGCAGGCTGGATAACGGCTCGGTTTCGGTGATTTTAGGCTTCAGTACCGCTACATAACGGGTTTCCGGAGGCTGGTTGTTGAACCAATATAAGCCAATACCTAACAGTGCCACCAAAGCCAAGGCGAGAGCAGGTATTACAAAGGCTTTTTTGCGTTTCGGTACAGGCAGAGTTTCAACCGTTTGGGTTTCCATACTCAGCACATCTTGCCGCTCTAACATGCGTATTACCTGCTGTAACTGATCACAGGTTTGTTTTGCCGTTGGACGTTGTGATGCGGTTTTATGCAATAGCCGATTAAGCAATATTACCAATTCTGCAGGCAGAGCAGGGGTAATGTGACCGGCATCCATGGCTTTGCCATTGACTATCTCCTGAGCAATGTCTGAAGCGGTGCTTTCTGTTGGGGTATCCTGCAGGTTTAAACCTGAGTGTCCGGCAAAAGCGTGCTTGTCGGCCAACAATTGAAAGGCCAGTAAACCAAAGGAAAACAGATCTGACGCGGTGGTCACTGCCTGATTTTGCAACTGCTCCGGCGACATCCAGGGCAGACTACCTCTGATTTTTTCCGAGGTTTTACTGTTTTTATCTACTGGCTTTGCGATACCAAAATCAGAGAGTTTGGCAATTACGTTTTCACTGTCTCGCGTATCCAGCAAAATATTATCGGCCTTGATATCACTGTGGATTATGTCGTGCTTGTGAATGGCTTCCAGCCCCTGAGCAATTTGATACAGGAGTCGCAGTTTCTGGCGCAAAGTCAGGCTGGTTTCCAGCTGATATTTTTTCAGCGTGATTCCGGGCACGTACTCCATTACTATCGCTGGCGTGGGTTGTTCGATAACCGAGTGAACCTGAACTACATTGCTGTGATTTATTTTTGCTAAGGTACGGGCTTCTTGCAGAACGGCTTCAGTATATTTGGCATCTGTTATGTGGCTGTGCAGCACTTTAATGGCGACTTTACGGGCGAGTGCTTGATCCTCAGCGAGATAAACGCTCCCCATGCCGCCCTGACCCAGGGGTTTAACCGTGTTATAGCCTTGAAGCTGAGGAAAACTAGTTGAATCTGAGTGCGGTGTACTATCGTTCAATGCTATTGCCACTGGTTATTTGCTAAGAAAACATGCCATAGCCGGGCCGGCTTTTAACTATAATAATGGCTTTTCTGGATAAAATGCCAGACGTAGCGGGACTAAAATTCAAAATGTTTTTCTAAACACATTCAAGTGCTTGTGGGAATTGGCATTCCAGACTTGCGCCTTTGTAAATCGAAAAATGTTCACCACCGAAGCGGATCTTACCATTTTGACGTTCGAACAGGCGGTCGGCATTGTCGATCTGGCGTACCTGATCAGTAAATTGTTTGCGCGCCCGATGAATAAGAATATTCAGGTGATTGGTGTCCATTCCCAGATCGCGGGACAGCATTTCCATATCTACCCAACCCTGACTTTCTGCATCAATGCCCTGATTTGCATGGCGGGCTTTTTCTCTGGCCAGATGCAGGGTTAAATAATGATGGCTACGCACTTTAAAATCCACCTGACTTTCGGGGGTTTTTAATTGCAGGTGGGTGCTTTCTTCATCCAGGCTAAGGTCAAACCGAAACGCCAACTGCGCAATTTCGTGGTGTTCCAGCAACTGTGTTTCGTCGATGCGACTGAATAACTGCAGACGCCAGTTTTCAGCATCAACCAAAATTTGTTCACCATTAAACACCTTCCTGGGTGCTAGTTGCGTGCGTAAATCCTCGTAATACCATTGTTGTTCCAGATCGTTGTAATACAGAGCAACCTGCAAGTTAGTTTCATCCGGTAACAGATTGTAATTACTCAAAAATATGGCGCGTTCAAGGGGGGCATCGGATGTTGCGGGCAGTAACAAGTTTTGTGGTGCATCAATGTCCAGCACTTTGTACAAATGCTCACGGGTATTGCAAAGTTGAATAGTATCTCCCGGCTTTAATGGGTAACTTTCACCTTTAACGAGTTTGTGCTCGTTTAGCCACACCCCGTTTTTACTCTGATCCCGCAATTGCCACTGCTGGTTTTCCCACTCGATTACGGCATGAACTTTACTGATAGCCGGGCTGTGTAACAAGGTGTCCACGGCGCCGGTAAGTCGCCCAAAGCGATGATAACTTTTAAGATAAATTGGGGTTTGGGTTGATTCGATTCTGATCAGTGCCATAGAGCTTCAATGCAATACTTGTTGGGTTTGAATTGTTATAAGAGTATCTGTTGTATCGGCCTGTAGTACGACAATTTAAGAGCGGTACAAACAGAACCTGTTGATCTTTGCTGCAAAATTGTACAGCAATGATCAACACGCTCTAATAACAGCCATATCTAAAACTATTTTACGCAGATTTTTCCTTAATTGTGAATGTTATCTTTGCCAACCATTAATAGACAAAACAGCATACCTGCTCAGAATTAAGGTAGTCAGGTGTTGCGCTGGATTTTAACGTGGCTGAAAAACAGAAGCGTGGTGACAAGCAATAACGGCAGCAATGCAATGATAAAGGTATTGGTAAATGCGATGTCTAGTTGCTTAGATGATGCGTGAGGCAAGCCCGGGGCTGGCAATTGATTTGAAAATATTGCACCAGACAATGCCGTGCCTGAAAGAAGACCAAGTTGCTTAATAAGATTAATGAGTCCAGCAATTTTCCCTGTTTGGCCTTGCTCTGCGGCGAGCATGATCTGGCTGTAACACGCTGCGAGATAGAGTTGCCTGCCACACGCCATGACTACCAAAGATATAGCATAACCTGTCATGGCAATTAGCGGTGGCATAAATGCATAGCCCAAAGTGCCAACACAGAATACACAAAGCCCCGAGAATAACGCCCGATGGGTACCTGTTTTGTCTACCAGTTTTCCAGCCGGAACTCCTATGATTGCTGAAGTTATGGGGCCGATGGCCAACATAACTCCCACCCACTCAGGTGCAAGGGCTAAACCCCTGGTCAGATAATAGCTGCCAATGATAAGTGTGGACATGGCCGTCGCATCAATCAAAAAACTGCCCAGTAAAATCAGGTTGCGCTGTTTATTACAAAATAAGGCTAAGGGGAGTAATGGGGATTTAGCCGCGTACTGCGCTCTGATAAACATCAACAGGCTCAATATGAACAGTGCCAGATATTCATGGTTCAGGTTATGAGTGGTAAGCAAAACAAAGCTTGTGCAGGCAATAATCAGGAAAGTGGAGCCGGTCCAGTCAAACAACTGCTTTGGGCTGTGTTGTGATCTGTGGGAGGACGGTAGCATAAAGTGGCAGATAAACAGGCCAACTAAAGCTATAAGTGCGAGCAGCCAAAATACTGCGCGCCAGTTGCTAAAGTACAATAAGGCACCTGCGATAACCGGCCCGATTGCCGTGCCTGTGGCTGTTGCTGAGGCCATTAACCCCATTGTTTTTCCGTTATGACTTTGTTGTGAGTATTGTTTCGCAGCAGACCAAACCAAAGCCAGCATGACAGCAGCAGAAATGCCCTGCAGTATTCTAAACAGGACTAAAGCGAATATCGAAGGGGATAATGCGCACCCAATTGAAGACAGGAAGATGCCAAAACAACCCAACATCAAGGATTTGTTGCTACCATAGTTATCGCCAATACAACCGGCAATAAGCACCAACGACGTGGTGGCAGTCAGGTAAGCCAGTTGTACCCAATTAAGTTGATTCACTGGTGCGTTAAACTCAACAGCAATCTGAGGAAGAGCAACATTTATCATGCTAATCGCCATTGCAGGCAAGAGCAGTAGGAACGCCAAAGAGAAAAACACCGCCCGGTTGTTAGTGGTCATAAGTATCAGCAGTTGCAAAATTTGGGACTGGGAAATAGTATGCAACTTCAAGTTAACTTTAAGTCAAGAGGCGAAAGATGAGGACCATAGATATTGCTCAATTAGCAAAAAAGTCAGGCATTCCGGCATCGACATTGCGCTACTATGAAGAGAAAAACATGATCCGCTCTATTGGCCGCAATGGCCTGAAACGGGTTTATGATGAATACGTGTTGGAGCAGTTGCAGTTTATCGCTTTGGGACAACGTGCCGGGTTTTCACTGCAAGACATTCAGTCTATGTTGGTGACAAAAGGTGGCTTTGAAGTGAACCGTGACATGCTTTCACAACGAGCAGAAGACATAGCCCGTGAAGTTAAACAACTGAAAGCGATTCAACGGTGTCTGGAGCACGCCGCAAAATGCACTGCTGAACGGCACTCGGAATGCCCCAAGTTTCAACGCTTGTTATCCGTAGCGGCAAAAGATGCCGCCAGAAAAAGAAAGTAATGGTGCTATCTAAAATCGCTTCATGCGCCCTGATGTTATTTCCTGTGTAAAGTCACAACTGGTGAATCTGAATTGCATAAAGTTGTCACTGAGGCAGTGAGTATCGTGAATATCACCAGGTAAAAACACCCGGCAGTCTCCCGCAGCCAGCACTTCTTTGCCTCGATTTACTAATTGTTCGTTTCCGTTGTTGTCAGTGAGAATCTTATAGGTGTTCATGGCTATAGTTCCCGATAGTACTGCATATAGCACCCAGCCATTGCCATGATCATGTGGCTGACGGTAAAAATCAGCCGGTTCGTGATGGGCCAGCAGCATAAATCTGTGTTGCTCACTTTCATACAGCGTTTTTGCAGCAGGTTTTTCGTTAAATAGTGCGGCAAGCCATGGTTCTTTGGGGGGACTTTGGGTTAACGCCGTCAAGGCTGACTTTAAGCGATTGACATTGTCGCTGTTTAATCCGCTCCAGTTGTTTTCCGCCTGATGGATAAACTGTTCAAGGCTGCTTACTTTTTTAGGCTCAAGGCTGTTTTCTAATTTAGGCTCAAGGCTGTTGTGTTTCATAAATTGTATCCTTTTGAATTAGGGGAATTCAGAGGATAAAACTTCAAGTTAACTTTAAGTCAAGGGGATGTGTCGGATTATTATTCCAGGTTCACCATCGCATTTTGATGATGTCAGTTTCGGCGCTTAAGGATTCCACCAGGATGATATTTTGCTGGGACGGATTGATGTGAAAGTTCAACCGATCCATTGCTGGGTGAAGTGGTGCACTATGGCGACAGGGTGATTATTGAGCACCCAACTGCTTGTTGGTGTTATTGGTATTGTGAGCTGGGCTTGAGTAATTCAACTGGCTGCAATGGGGTTTGGTTACGGTTCTAATAACAATTTGGGGATTTATTTATCGAGTAGATAAAAATTAATTTTAACCTTAACAGGTTGGGAAAGTGTGACATATTTCAATCAGGCTATAATGAAATATGTCACCAAACACTTTTACATGAAAAAGCTCATTAGAGAGTCAAGCCAGGTGTTCAATGTGTATGGATCGGGAATTTTGCTACCGCCAGCCAGTACGCTTCCAGAAGCCAATGAACAAACCAGTGCTAAAGCGATGTTTCTAAATTTCATATTAATTCTCCAAAGTTTTGATTTATGACGTGTGGGAGGTGTCCCACACATGGTGTTATAATGAAAGAGTCACCTCAATTGAGCAAGTATCAAGATAGATTAATAAATGGGCACTTTATAGTTTTTATGCTTTTAATTCTTGAGTTTTAAGATATCGGATACTTTCTACTACAAGCATGTAGAGAATAAATAGTGTGATTGATTGGCTGAGGTATGGGAAAGAATAGTGAATTATTAGAATTTCTTTCAGCCCAAAAAGATGTCTTAAGAAATATTCAACGATAGCCAAAGAATACAGAAAGAAGAATGCTGAATTAGCACCCAATAATTTAACTTCCAGATCCAGTGAGCTACCACTTTTGCCGGTTAAATCAATGAGCCAGAAAGAGCGTCTTACAATGGCATGCCTTACCAGCAACGTGGCTGCCATCATGTAATTCATCCAGAGAATGTATGGGGCGTTGTAGTCTGTTAAGTGCCAGTAAATTTCAGCGAGAATGCTCGACGAAAGTACAAAAATTAAAAAAGCTCTTAACTTACCATCTGCTAGTGAGCCGGCAAGCCCTATGAACAAAATGTATAGCGGAATTTTGAACAGGACTGAGTTGTCCATTGTTCTCCATGCTAGCTCTTCTGCAGCACGTTCAAGGATGAAGATACCGGAGAGAGTGAGAAGATCTCTGTTTCTTCGAAATACCAGTGCGATAGAGACAAAGCCTATCAACGCCAGTAAATCAAAAAATGTAGAGTTGCCAAGATAGGCTGCACCACCAACCAGTAATACAGAAAAAACAACGCCTGTAATGGCTCTTTCTGCGAAAGCAAGTAGCATCGAGGATTAGAATTTAAACCAGCTTAGAACAAAGTCTCTAAAGGATTCACGAGTCTCTGGTTTTGCCTGACTTCTACACACTTCCCACCATTTCTTTTCTGTTGAGGCCAGAATATTCTCTATCTGTTGCCTGTGGTTGTTTTCAATACCAACAACCGTTTCTCTGGAAAGTCCCAATCTTTTAGCTAGTTCTTGCTGCGTTAACCCATTGTCTTTGCGCAATGCACGAAGTAGTTCGGCCTTTGCAATCATCTTGGGATCAGTAGATTTCTCTACTTCGGACTCGGAATTTGTTCTTTGAATTGTTGAATTCTGCATCTTATTCTTCGTTTTCGCTTAGCGCTATTTGGAGTTATTATTTTCCCATAGTTCAAAACTGTAACACACAATCTGAAATTTAAAAAATTAATGATGGTTCTATTGTTTCTCTATTGTAACAGCCCGCTAATTACGCACGAAGTACCTGATATTCATGGCGAATTTTATGAGTGAAACGAAATACGCCATTCTCAAACATGTGAGATGGCTTTGTCAGGAAAATTTTGTTATTAATTGGGGCAGGGCAAAATCTACTCAAAATTTGGCTAAAACTTACCTGACGTCCAGGTTAAACGCCATAAGTCAAACTGACTGCAAGAAGGAGAAAATAATGTCAGATAATCAAGAATCATCGTCAGAAACTCAGTCATTGTCGTTAAAAGACGATGCTGCAAAAACAAGCGCTCTGGTAGCTTACGGCCTTATGGTGGTTGGATTGTTCACCGGGATCTTCTGGATAGTTGGTGCTGTGTGGGCAATGGTTAAAAAGGAAGAAGCACAAGGTTCATTGTTTGAAGACCATTATGCCAACATTATAAAAACCTTCTGGTGGGGACTTGGTATTTCCATTGTGGGGTTTTTATTAATGGTTATCATTATCGGTCATTTTATTTTGATGGCAGTGTGGATATGGTCGATTTATCGAATCGTTAAAGGTCTTGCCAGGCTGACATCAAACAAAGCCTATCATTCATAAACACATCATCAGTGTATAGTACACAGTCTTTACCGGAAGGTGGTATGGCCCAAAAAAAGTCCAGGTTGTCTGGACTTTAATCACAAACACGCTAGGAAATGATACAAACTAAAGTTGGCAACTTTAAAGTGGGTGTCATGCTAATTCACAAAAACCAGCTTTTCACGGACTGGCTTCAAATATGCGGGGTTTGAACTGAGTGAAATGTGCAGGAGATTAGGTTGTAATTGTGCAAATAAAATACTTGGGTTAGTCTTGGATTAAGTTTTTCACTTTCAACCTGATTGTTATGAACAAGCACGGCAATAATCCTCGTCCTAATGATATTGAGCTTCAGGATATTGGGGCGCAAATCCGGAACCGAAGCAACACCATCTATCAAAAACCCGCAGATCAAAAGCAAGGTATTCGTAACAACAATGGTGCAATGAAACCCAATTCTATCGGTCAGAATGCGCGCAAAAATGCGCCTCATGAGATGGAAATGATTGAGTTGCCGAAAATGAAAATGCCTGGTGTGGCGCAGCAAATGCGTAATACAACGATGCAAAAAGTACATGCCGAAATTGGCAGTAACCGCAGCCCGGTGATGGGAGAGGCCAATGAAAAACGCAACATTGGCTTAATGATGCGAGACGCCAGGCTGGACTATCAAATCGATCGTTCTGGCGATCATAAAGGCTTTTTTGGACGGGCCGCTAATTCCGGTAAACAGGCATTCAAAGACCTCGATAAAGTGAAAACTGCCGTTACTTTAATTCCGGGTGTAGGTCTTATTAGTAATATCCGGGATGCATACCATTCCAAAAATCGGGCAAGTAGACTTTCCACCCAAAAAGAACAGTTTAACAAAGAAGCCGCGCCATTGTTTGAGACTGAGTCTAATCGGCTAAAAAATGCTTCCACTTTTTCCGCGTTAAAGGTGGCCGATCCTACCCCTTACGGTCTGTTTTCTAAAGGCGTTGTTTATGGCAATACGGGTAAAGATATCGCGACGGATAAATCCAGAAACCAACGTATTGATGCCTCCATTTTGCAGCAGCGACAAAATGAACCAATGTTGCCAATTGAAAGCCACAATGACAATCAGGCTAAAAGACATAAATTTGCGACCCAACAAAATCAGCAACTTTTTGATCTCGCTGTCAATGATCGTAAAGCCAACCAGGCGGCACGTAATCTGTTGACCAGTGCTTTTGTCAGCAATGCCAGGGGGCATCAGTCGGAACTTAAGCACCACAGCAAAACCTTGAGGGGCGTAAAAGGACACATAAGCCCCCCGCAAGGCGTCGATACTACGCCCAATCTCAAGCCTTCTGAAGTTAAACGTCAGATACAAAGTGAGCAGGCAATTAAAAACCTGAGGAAAAAGTAAAATTTCTGAATTGGTTTTAGTCGTAAACCAGAACAGTTTATTGGCAATTTGTTGAGGCACAGAACGGACATCACAAGTGCTTGTGGCACAAATGTGGCACTTTGTGCTGTTTGTGAGGGGGCATTGGTAGTGTTAATTTTGGCGTAAAGCCTTAACTAAGCGGGGCATGCTGAAAAATGGTGGCCCCACCTGGAATCGAACCAGGGACCTAACGATTATTAAACTTCATTGGCAAGCGGGATGCCCCTGTAATATTGAGAGCTTTCCAATGGTCACGACCAGCAATTTGCAGATATGGTTACCACCATTGAACTAATTGATGCAACTCAAGTTGTTTCTTAGCAGTTCTTCATTAAACTTTAATATGGTAGTATAAAGTAGGATTAAATCTCCGCAGAGTTTCTTTCATTGGAGGTAGATTATGGCAATGGTCAAGAAAAGTATTACAGTTACTGATCAACAAGAGCAATGGATGAAAGCTCAACTAGCAACTGGTAATTATGCTAGTGATAGCGAGTTATTGCGAGATTTGATCAGAAAAGAGCAAATGCGAACAGCAGAGATTGAAGCGATACGTATCAAACTAATCGAAGCTGAGCAAAGCGGTTTAGTTGAAAAATCACCGAGAGAAATATTAGCTAGTTTCAAGGAAGAAGCGCGCAATAATGGCAAGTTATAAACTCAGTGCAGCAGCAGAATCAGATTTAAAGCGTATTTGGCTACGCGGCCTTGATGATTTTGGTGAAAGACAAGCTGACGCCTATTATTTCAAGTTTTTTGACCGTTTCGAACAGTTGGCAGAACAACCTTATATTGCTCCTGCCGTTGATGAGATCAGGCAAGGCTATCGTCGAGCAGTTTGTGGTGTCGATAGCATCTATTATCGCATTTATGGAAATAGCATTGAAATAATGCGAGTGCTAGGTAGGCAGGACGCTCTGCTCAACCTTTAACGGTTGTCAGGTTAAATTAAAATGAGCAAAAGTTCTTTATCAGACAGGCTCTTAGAAATTGATAATCGGCTTCAGCGACTCGCTGAAGAAAAAGAATCATTGTTAAATGAACGTAATAGTATTCTTGCACAACAAGAAGTCGAGCTAGCCAAACACTTTAACCAACACGTTTCACCTGAAGCTAAAGTCGATTTATTCATTTCTTGTTTTAAAGGTCGAAGTGACGTTTACCCGTTTCGCTGGGAATCACAAAAAGGGCGAGGTGGTTATTCGCAAGCCTGTTGGAATGAATGGAAACCTAAAATCTGTAATAAACCACGGATTAGTTGTAGAAGTCGGCATCTGATCTGACGAATACCAGTTTTTGGTTAGGTGTCTCGTCAGATTAGTTTGCGCTCAGATT
>NZ_JBVTQY010000035.1:0-52099 GCF_055755215.1 Planctobacterium sp. R6 | reverse complement strand
TTTCACTCAAACCTGTCATCCACCCCCTGTCTAACAATACGAAAAACTGAGGCGACAACTATCCTGACACAGGGGGTAGGTGTCATCTCCAATTCGGTCCAGGAGGATCTGGCTCATGAGTTTGGCTTTGAACACATCTATTCGGCGCGGGAAAGACAACACCTCGTCAGGCTGCTGCAGTCGGGCCGGATCAACTATATATTGCAAAGCCACGGTGTCACCGTCCACTATTGTGAATACAAGGCACCATGCCTGCAACAGGTTGGTGATCCTCTTTCGGTTAACTACAGCCGGGTTATGGCAAAACAAGGAACCCATGCTGCCGGTACTTTAGAGCGTATTAATCAGGGACTGGCGAAGCTTTATCTGTCCCAGGATGTGCAATTTCTGTTTGCTGAATACGGCTATTCCGATGATTACTACCAGCAGTGGAAACTAAAACTCGAGCATGAGCTGCCAAACAAACCAACATTGTATACCGTCCAGTAAGTCACTCCTGAATACCCTGTAAGACAGCTCCAGCAGCTGACAGCGCCTGCCGCAAGGCGGTGTAGTCCCCTTCCGGTCCCGGATAAGTTTGAAAATCAAAAGCAAGTCATGACGGTTGTCATATGGATAAATTTTAAGCTAAGCTGTTCTTGATAGTATAAAAAACCACCGGAACTAACAATATGCCGCTACGCCGTTATCTGTTTATAGTGACGTTAATAATGTGCTCAACGGGTACATTAGCCGAAGACAAAATGCGCCTGGCTGCGCCGTTTTTCCCACCTTATACTTACTTTGATATTGACGGGAAACTGGACGGACTTTGGATCAAGCAACTCAAGCCGGTATTGCAGATTGCAGAGATTGAATTCAAAGCCATTAATACCCCAATGGCCAGATTCTACTCCTCTATCGCCACCGGAAAAGTGCAGTTGAGCGCGTTACCCAAAGGCGTACCCGGTATGGACAACGTGATATATAGTGACTTGCCGTTTGCGCGATTTGATTTGCGTGTGTTCTGGTTGGACGATCGACCGGATATTTCAGGGGTTTCACAACTGGCCAATCAAAAAGTTATTCTGACTCGTGGATATAATTATGGGGGTTTTCTCGAAGAAGCGCTGACCACAGAGCAACAACAACATTTTGTAGTAGCAAACACTAAACCTGAAGCGATTGAACTTCTTCTCAACGGCGAAGCTGATTATGTATTGGGCTACTGGGCGCTGATGGATTATCTGCAAAAGAATATGCCGGATGTGCAACTCAACAATAAAAAGATTTCAGAAATCCCGATTTACTTTGTTATCCACAACAGCGTCACAGATGCCAGGGGCATTATGGATCGCTTCAATGCTGCCCTGGCAAACAAATAAAAAACCAGGGTAAATTTGCCCTGGTTTTCAGTTTATTATTGTGCAATGGCCTAACGCGGCGGATCCACCCGTTCGTGATGTGAGCCGTTGACCCTGAACCATCCGGCAATAGATATTCGCTCGCGATTAGCCGGTAAAACTTCGTGGGGAAATTCCTCACTGAGAAACACTGCAACCGTGCCAAAGGTTGGTAGCACTCTGATCCCCTCCATGTCATGGTCATCTTTATATAACACCAGTTCACCGCCATCCTGATGGGTCCACTGGTGATTCAGGTAAGCCACCACCGATAACACCCGGTTAGATTCGCCCGCAAAGGCGTCCCGATGACGTTTATAAAAGTCCTGTTTGCCGTAAATGGCAAAGTGGCTTTCAAATGAAAATAACCCCAAAAACAATCGGCGATTTAAATAGGTCTGCATGGCAGATGTCCATTGCAACCATTGCTGGCCTGCTGCTGAATCACCGTTTATCCAGCATATTTCATCCCGGCGCACAAATTCATTCAAATTGTGCTCGTTGGCCCTGCCAATCCCGGCAACTTCAAACTCTGCATGATGCATATGCACCACTTGCTGATACAGGTTTTCTGTCAGCGCTGCAGGTAACGCGCAGGGATTGATACTGAAGCCTTTTTCCTGAATGTCCTGTGCGATCTGCTCAAACAAGAGTGCGTCATCTTCAGCATCAAAATGTCGTAATTCGGCAATCGCACTCATCGGATACTCGACAACAAATAATCTACCACCTGGTCACGGGGACCACTTTGGCAAAATGGCGCCGGTCGGTATTTTGGTGGCAGGAAGATTTCCCGGGAAATCAGTTCATCCAGAATATCGATAAATTCAAATGAGGTTTTTCCGATTAGTAATGGGTCAAGATTACGCTGCTGATGTAATCGTATCGCCTGACTTAAACCGCTCAGATACAAATAGTCTTTGGTAAAACCGCCACCGCGAAATACCCGTGCGGTAATGGTAAACGCCCTGTCCGGATTTATTTCATAGCGCTCGGTCAACTCGTGATAAACATCATTGAAGTTGTCTCCGTGGATCATGCGATTCACCGCTATTACCCGCAATGCCAGGGTGTGCAGACGGGAAACCAAAATATTGCCCCCCAGATGCTCAGACAAAATTGCCAGGCCTTCCTGCGTGTAAGTATTGCCTGGTAAACCGATCTTCAGTACTTTTAACGGCTGAATATCAGCATTGGCACTGGTTACAATATGCACACCTAATTCGTGATCAATAAGTGCCTGGAGCTCTTTTTCACCAAATCGTCGGGTTGGATTGATTTTCAGGGTTTTACCGCTGACCAGCGCACCAGCCACGATTTTATCGGTGACAATGATTTTGCAATCAATGCCGTAGCTCTGTGCAGCATCGGTAAAACGCTGCACAATTTGCTCCGGCTCGTAGCTGAGCATTGGTTCTTCGTCGTGTACTCTGGCGTGCAATATAAACTGCGCGTTATTGATATCATCGTCACTGGGTTGGCCATAATACCGCAGGGAATTATATAAAAACTCTTCGGTGCCGATACTGGTCAGCAAATCAATGCGCTTTGCCAGCTGGTCGATAACCCGACGATACATCAGCTGAATACTGGCATCGCGGACTTCATCCACCGGCAACCGATATAACGCCTCTTTGAACAAAAATGGGTCCAGGTCCAACTGGCGATAGCGAAACGCCGGACGATACTGATGAGGACGGCGCATAAATGCGGCCTTTTCCTGCTTCAGATTTAACGGGTTGATATAGTCCAGGGTGTCCATGTTTCTGGCTAATTTATACAGCTCGTTATCCAGTACCTGAACTTCTTTGGGTAGCGCGGAAGACAAGACCGTTGCGGCTTTAACACGGGAACGACGTTTACGCTTTTCGATCATCACAGAAATATGCTGGGTAATCACCCGTTTTAGCTCGGTTTTTAACTGCTCAATCACCAGTGGAAAATGTTCACCGGTCAGTTCATCCATATAAACCTTTTTCAGTTCCAACGGAATACACAGGCAATTGGGGAAAAACTGTTTTACAAAGCTGGCCTGATAACCTAAACCAGAAAAAACGTCATTCACTGCCACCAGATTTTCCACATTAGGCAGAGAAACGCCTTCCAAAAGCCCCACTAATCGACCAATGTCATTGCGCCATTTGCGCATGTTGATTTGCTCAGTGCCAATGTTAAATACCGGTGTGGGTTGATCACGGCGTTGATAATTGTAGGAATGGATATCGTACAGCACGGCAAAACCGTGCAGGGCTTCCAACTTTTTAAGTAATGCCCGTAAAATGCGATAGTAGGTGTCGTGCTTTGCCGTAATGGTGGCAATTTCGGATTTAGCCAACGGCTCATTCCAGACATTTTTGCCCCAGGCAACAGAGTAAATGCAATGTTCCGGTACGCGATTCAGATCGTACTCATAACGAGAATCTTCGGCCTGCAATACTATGGGCAACGAAGAGATAAATTCACCGGTCAGTGGATCTTCTTCGTAATACCGCTCAGCATTGCTTAAGGCGCATTTTGCCAATAGCGATTCCGCCATACGCGAACCGTTGTGAATGGCCGTAGCAATAAATGGCTGATAATCACTGATGTGTATAGTCAGGCTGCCGTCAAGCAACTGCGCAACGAAACTCTCACCATGATTGATTTTGTTGATAACCTGCTGTTCAGATAGCGTCTGCATCTTCGATTACCTTGCGAAATTCACTTTTACGACTGATCACCAACTCTTTGGCACTCACGACACTTTCCGCAAAGTCTATGATTTGCTTTTGCAGTTTGACGCGGTTTAAACGGTTGATACGGGTGATACCACCTGGGCTCAGGACATTGACTTCAATGAGTTTGCCGTTAATGACATCCAGCCCCACAAAGTACAAACCATCACGCACCAGTTTCGGTCCAATGTGCTTACACAGGCGTTTTTCCTGTTTAGTGAGCGCGTGTTTGACTTCCTGACCACCGGCGTGAATATTAGAGCGCATGTCATTCTCAGACGGCACACGACGCATCGCGCCAATGGGTTCACCATTGAGCATCAAGATGCGCACATCTCCTTTTTCAGCCCCCTCCACATAATCCTGTAGGATCACGTAGTTCTTATCATCAGCGACATAGAATTCCAGCAATGACTTCACCGAACTGTGAGCTGACTTTTCCACCATAATGACGCCACTGCCACCGTAACCGTTCAGGGGTTTCATGATCATGCGCTCATTGGGGTTTTCTTTCAGTACCCGCAACAGGTAATCGATATTTTTAGAAACGTGAGTGACCGGGATAAACTCATTGTGCGGATCGTGCAACGACGCGGTATACAGCTTGTTATTCGCCAGACGCAAACCGTCGATATCATTCATGATAAAGGTATCAGAGCGCACTGAGTCCAGGAAGTTAAGTGCCATGGTATCCAGAGGTGGGTTGGCGCGCATAAAAATCACATCAAACCCGGCCAGCGGCAATTGCACTTTGCGGAATTGAGCATTTTTGTAAAAGGCTGCGATATTATTGGACACCACACCTTTTTTTAGCACACGGCAAAATGCGCTGGCGATACTGTCCCGCATCGTTAAATTATTGGGGGTGGTTACTGCAACAGTATGACCACGAGACACCGCCTCATGAATCAGACGCAAAGTAGAATCAGAATCGTGGGAGATCTTTTCCCACGGATACATTAAAAAACAAATTTTCATTAAACTTCCGAAGTCAGCAAACTAATCTTTGCGTGCTGCTTTGATGTAAGATTTAACCGCCTTGAGGCTGGGAAATGGCGCATAACCTTCGGAGCTCATTTCGTCATTAATGGCGCGTAAAATTTCTTTGTCGCTGGCATCGGTATCCTGCATGGCGTCCATACAGTAGTCATATGCGTCTCGAACGATTTCTACGTCAGGTTTTTCTCGTGTCATTGTCTTCAAAAATACGTTGTTGGTTGTTCACAAAAGCCCTGCAATTAAGCCTGAGTCGGCGGTTGAATAAATGCAGGAAATTGCGCGAAAAGTAGATGGAAATGGCGGCGTTGAACAACGAATTATAATGATGGTGACGACAAATAATTTTAATAACCGGTATTGCGGTTTCACTGCGATGCGATTACAGCCCGCCTTTAAAGGCATTTTGCTGAGTAATGGCATCAATTCCCGGCTTTATGGTACCTGGCAACAGGCCGCTATTCCCATAACCCAGAGTGAAGAACAGCGAGTTAGCTTTTTAATCGATATCAGACTTACTGCAGGTTTCGCCAAAACATTGGCTGATTCCGAAGTACACACAACGACCGGTTGGTTGGAAGAAACAGCCGGTCAACTCAACAACATATTGGGTCGGGCCACAACACAGCGAACCGAGACAATGAAAAAACACTTCCCATGAGAATTTGATAGTTTCTTTTCCAGGGCTAAATAGCCCTGGTTTTCGCTTATCCTTTACGGATCATTGTGATACCCCGGTAAATAAATGGGTTCAAGAGAATGAGCTTCATCCATCCATTCCACTACAAAGGGCCGACTCTGTAATTGTTCGAACCACTTTTGTACCAGTGGCCAGCGTCCGTCAGGCGGATAATGGGCATTAAAGCGGATAACAGAAGGCAACAGCATAATATCCGCCAGCGAAAAGTCACCAATCAGATAGTCTCCTGAAAATGAGGCGATGGTGTGCTGCCAGGTATCGTATACCTGATTGAGTGTGGCAATTTCGTCCTGAGTTAATGCCCGCTTTTCTTTATAGAAGGCGCTCTCAAAAAACAAACACGAACACACCCGACCAAACGTAGAATGCTGCCAGGCGGCAAAACTTCTGGCCTTAGCACGTTGTTTGGCATCTGATGGTAATAAACTGCCATTCCCTATCTCATTGGCGTATTCCATTATCGCCATCGAATCAAAAATAATAAATCCGTCATCATCCAGTACCGGCACAGCAGCGGGTGGTGAGAATTCCCCAATTCTGGCCAGGTTGTCCCATCGTTGAGGACGACGGATATCTACCATCACCTCATCAAAATCTATTGCCTGTTCTTTCAATGCTAGCCAGGCCCGAAATGCCCAGCTAGAGGCATTGCGATTACCTGAATACAAAACTCTTTTCATTTTCAACTCCTTAACTGACACCACTATTATAGAGTGCTGCAGTGCAGTTTGTGGTTCAAAACCGGCAGCATATTGACTATTATTAGTCATATTACCCACTTCTATGCAGATAATCCCCATGGATGATTTTGACATCGCTATTCTCAAACGCCTGCAAACTGACTGCAGCCAAAACAGTCTTGAGATTGGGGCAGAAATAGGCCTGTCGGCCTCATCTGTACAACGAAGAATAAAAAAACTCAAAGAAACTGGCGCCATCAAATCAGAAATTGCCGTTCTGAATCCGGACAGTTTTAAAGGGCTGGTCACCGTGATAGTAGAAGTGGTTTTACACAAAGGCGGAACCGCCGCTATTAATCGCTTTTCAGAAAAACTAAATAACACTGATGCCGTACAACAGGTTTTTTATATTGCAGGCCAGGCTGACTTTATGATCATTATGGTTTGTCAGGATATGGCGCACTTTGAACAATTGTCACAAGGATTATTTATGGACAATGAAAACGTAGCGAAATTTACCTCCAATGTGGTTATCGGCACAAAAAAACAAAGCCTGGCGCTAATGCTGTGATGGTGCCTTTCGCAAAATCCTGAGCACCCGGTCATAGAGAATACCGGTTAACATCACCAAATCGTTGCCCGTGGTACTGACAAACTGAATCACCACCATATCTTCCTGCGGATGGTATCTGGCAATACTTTGATAACCCAGTACCCAACCATTGTGATTGTAGCCATAGAGAGAGGCATACAGCTGCCGCTCCTGTTCAGTAAAGAAAGCGCCTTCGTTCAAAGCGCGCAAAAAGATTGCCACCTCTTTAGCAGTAGCTACATACCCCTGGTCCAGGTGCCGCAGATCATCGTCATAGCCCAGGTGATAACCACTCATTAATTCAGTTTTATTGACCTCCCCTACAGAGAAAAACGTGCGGGTTAACCCCAATGGTGCTAACAAAGTGCGTTCAATATATTCACCATGGGGAGCGCCCGTTATTGCGGCGATAATCAACTGCAGCAACAGGTAATTGCTGTTGGAATAGGCGTAGTCAGTATCCGGAGCAAAATCAGCGGGCTGATCCAGGATCAGCTCCTGGATATCAAAATCCAATTCCCCCCAATGAAATCGTTTGTGATCGGTAAAATTGGGGATGCCACTGCGATGTTGCACCATCATCCGAACAGTAATTTGCTCAGCATGTTCAATACGTCCTCGGGTAAAAGGCAGATAGTCGGCTAAATGCTTGTCCAACACCAACTGTCCCGCTGCCGCAAGTTTCGTGATGGCCGCAGCGTCATAGAGCTTGGCTATACTGCCGATTTTAAATAAGGCATCAGGGCGAACCGGCTGTTGACTGACACGGTTATCGACTCCACTGACAAAATAAGCGGGCTCAGATCCCTTTTTATCAACGTACACAAGCACACCATCAATCCCTTGCTCAACTGCGTTGTTCAGCTCCTGCTGCACTGTAGCCGGAAGCGGCTGAAGGTAATACCAGGCATACTCCCAGGGGGCAAATAGGTAGATACTCACAAATGTCACCATGGCAGCGACGACTCTCATGATGTTTGTGATAAATTTTTGATTTTTCATTGTAGCTGACTGAAGAAACTAAAGCTGCGCCATTCGGTATGCCAAACTTAACAGCTTGCTCATCATTAGGCTATTTCGCCAGCGTTTCTGCCCGGATGCTCCTGACCAAATAGCCTGGCCGGAGGAAGTTTCAGCGATATACATCTTCCAACAACTGTTGCGCCAGTTCAGCTAAATGCCCGGGATCATTGTTTGATTGAGCATAAATTCTCAGGCCGGTGATACCCATCGCCAGATAACGACCACGTTGCTCTGCTGAGCGGCTGCTGTCAATTTCATTATGCTGTATTGCTGTTTGCAACACGTTCACAAACCCCTGGTGCCACCCGGCGATATTTTCCGCTACCGCTTTTTCCACCACAGGATTCACCTGCGCCATTTCACTGAGCGCTTTTTGCGATAAACAAACACACTGATGGCCCTGTTGCGTTAGATCCTGTACGGTTTTATTGAGATACCGGCGCAACCCTTCTTTGACAGAAGGTGCATTTTCAAAGAGTTGCACAAACTCTTTACTGCGATCATCACTGTATTGTTGCAAAGCACAAAGCAACAGGCCCTGTTTGTTTTCAAAAGCACAATAAATAGAACCAGGGTGCAGGCCGGTAGCTTTCTTTAAATCCAGCATACTGGTTTGACTGTAGCCCTTGGTAGCAAACGCCACAATGGCGGCCCTTAACACCTGCTCTTTATCAAACTCCGCACTTCTCATACCAAATCAACTCGCTACAACACCCATTTCAGGCCAATTTACCCTACTTCCAGGTGACATTGTATTCTTATTTGAATGGACATTCAAAATATTACTTGAATGCCCATTCATATAAGCGTATCTTGAATGAGCATTCAAAATTAACTGACGGAACCGAGATGACTGAAAACTTATTTCACCCCTTTGCATTAAACCAAACCATTGCGCTTCAAAACCGAATTGCCATGGCGCCACTTACCCGCTGTATGGCTGATGATGATCTGGTACCCACTCAATTATCAGTAGATTATTATGCCCGCCGTGCTGAAACGGGTTTGATCATTACCGAAGCCACGATTATCCGCGCCGATGGTCAGGGCTACCCCAATACACCAGGCATATTTACTGATGCGCAAATTGCCGGCTGGAAAAAGGTCACTGAAGCGGTTCACGCCAAAGGCGGCAAGATATTCCTGCAACTCTGGCATTGTGGCCGGGTTTCCCATCCTTACTTCTTTGATGGCGAAGTTGTGTTAGCCCCGTCAGCCGAGAAAGTTGAAGGTACCGTACCGCGTATGAGAGAGCTGGAATATCAGGTACCTAAACCCGCTTCTACTGTTGAAATCGCACAACTGGTGTCGGATTTTGCCAAAGCTGCTGAGAACGCCATTGAAGCAGGCTTTGATGGGGTAGAAATTCACGGTGCTAACGGTTATCTGCTGGATCAGTTTTTACACCATGACGCTAACAAGCGCGAAGACGAATTTGGCGGCTCGCCAGAAAACATGGCGCGCTTCCCATTACAGGTCGTCGACGCTATCGTAGCTAAAATCGGTCATGAACGCACAGCCTTGCGGGTGTCGCCGGGTGCCTACTTTAATATGCAGGGTCACCCAGATGATCGGGGCGTATTTGAATACCTGTTGACCGAGCTGGAAAAGCGCAACCTTGCCTATCTGCACCTGGGCTTATTTGATGACAGTATGGAATTTGAATATCTGGGCGGTTCAGCCACCGACTTTGTGCGCAAACACTACAAAAATACCCTGATGGGCGTTGGCGGTTATAGTGCCGAAACGGGCAGCAAGGCAATTGAAGAAGAGCGCTTTGATTTGCTGGCCATTGGACGCCCGTTTATTGCCAACCCGGATTATATTGCTAAGGTAAAAACCGGTGAAGCACTCACCGAGTATAACGAAGCCATGCTGGCCGAGTTGTACTAACCTGAACAGGTTCGAAAATAACAAACCAGGGCTATTTAGCCCTGGTTTTTCGTTTCTGAGAAGGGAAATAATTGGGTTTATCCGGCATTCACGTTGCCCAGATTTGCGATTTTCACCGGCATCTGACTAATGCTGTTGATCACAGACATAGTGAAGCCTGGCCCCTCGTTTTCCAGTACCCCCGAGGGCAAATAAAATATGGTTTGTGAAGCAGACGGGTACAATGCAGCATCCAGTGTATGCCAGGTGTTTTGATGATGAGCTTCCACCCAGGCGTGACCAAAGGAGTTCACCGAATCGTCTTCTTCCATAACGACGGTGCCCAGTACCACTCTGGCAGGAATACCCAGCGCACGAGCCAGGGCCGCGGTCAGCACCGCAAATTCAGTGCAATCACCACTGCGGGAAGCGGCAACTTTAGACGCAATATTAAAGTTGTGTACATAGGTTGGGTTGTCAATATAACGGCTTACAAATCGGGTTATATCCACCAATTGCCATCCGGCCTCGCTGTGCTCCGTTTTAAATTGTGCCACAAGCGTGTTGACTTCAGGTTCATCAAAATCCACCACAAAACTGTTCAGTAAGTACCTGTCGGTAACGGGTCCGGTGTACTGTGGTGTGCTGGATAATCGTATCTGCAGCACATTGTGTTGTCCTTTGCTGGCAACCACATGCTGCCAACCATCGAAGCTGGACAGCGTTTTATCAAGGTTACTGACTTCGATTTCAAACTGTATCTGATTGTGCAGCGGCAAAGATAACCCTTGTGCCAACTGCAGCGGAACCTGGTGCAATGGCGGCGTGTCCGCATGAACAGTACCGACAAGCAAACTAACGAGTATCAACAGAATCCGCTTCATGGCAACACGGGCTCACCAACAACCGAAATTAATTCAATGTCCAGTGTCACCGGTCCTTGTGCCATTGAGCCTTTGCGCAATATCCCCTTGTTGTCGGACAAGAATTGTAAGGCAAATGGCCCCATATCCATTTTCAAATTCGCCTCTTCATTATCGGTTATCTTACTGAAGCTCACTTCGGTAACTGTTACCGGGTCCGCTTCTGCCACCCACATACTCTGTGACACCTGGCCCTGTTCAGAGTCCAGCAAATCCAGTGATACCAGGTAACTGCCATAGTCTGACAACAAAGCGCCTTCATGGGATAACACCGCCGAGACAGGTTTGCCCTGCATTTCCCCTGCCACTTGCCATTTACCCTCGGATTGGCTGAGGTCAAACTGAGAGTTCAGAGTGCTGTTTTCTATGGTGTGGGTAGAGGCATTGATCAGTGCACCTTCCGCCGTACTCCAGGAGATATCGACACCGTCAGTGCGCGAAACATTCGAAGCGTCTACAGGGGTCAGCAGTGCTGTTTTGGTGTGGGTTTTAATGTCGCCGTCCTGGTCAACTGAGTGGCTTTCGTAACCAAACCCGATGGGGATTCCGTTAAAGCTCAACCTGAATACCGGTTCAAAAAAGGTACTGCCTGGGTGCGATTTCTGGAAAAGTTTCACAAAGGACTCAAAAACCCGGTAAAAACTGTCTCTGTACCCCAACTCATTATGCATACACACTTGCAGGCTTTGCTCCGTCTCAGCGGATAAGCCCTTAATTAATCCGGTAACCCGTTCCTTATTTTCACCATCAAGAATGTACAGGGTATCCAGTGATAAAAAAGGGGTGTTGTTGATAACGCCGGTATCTATGGCCATGTTGTATTGACCAGACAAGGTCTTTTTGTTTAGTTCCTCGACACCAGACAATCCCACTTCGACCACCGCATACAATGAATTAGCCGGACCATCAAAACTGGTAAAACTGTAACACTCCAATGGCGAGCCGGTACCGATATCAATTAAGTAGTACCAATAGCCGTCTCCCGACTCCGCCAATGTCGCCTTACCAGGCACTTTGCCAATCACTTCCAGCGCGTCAATGGTAATGGTTGAACTGTCGCTGATTGTCAGCTCTCGTTGCATATCGTTTTGAAACCATTCGGGAAAGGTATTGATATCAATCAGGTCTTTGCCAAACGCACTGCTGCTGACAACAGACAAGAGTACAGCGGTATAAAATAGGGATTTCATACAGTCATTCCTTGAATCATTATTGAAGTGTTTCAGAGGATACACACTAACCGCCACAGAAGAAACTGGCAATTATTGTTAACTCAATGTAAAAATGGACATGCAGGGTTTCCCAACTACACTAAATTCAGTGGGCTAAGCTCGTACACACAACGATAATACTAAGTAATCAGATGAGAGGCGGCATGAACTATTTTGTTACCGGAATCACCGGTTTTGTAGGACAGCAATTTTTAGCGTCATTAAGCAAGCGAGAAGGAAAAATATTCGCGCTCGTGCGACCCGGATCAGTGAAAAAAATAGAGAAAATGCGCTTTGAGCATGGACTCTCAGCAGACAAGTTAGTTGCGGTGACCGGCGACCTGGGCGAGAAGTTGTGTGGTGTTGACCCAGCACAACTTGACAGTGTAGAGCACTTTTATCACCTGGGTGCCGTTTACGATTTAACTGCCGACCAGGCACAGCAAAAAGAAGCCAATGTAACAGGCACCAAAGAGGCCATCGCCCTGGCCGAAAAGCTCAATGTAAAATGCTTCCACCACATCAGCTCTATTGTTGCCGCGGGTTTCTATCCGGGTGTATTCAAAGAAAATATGTTTGAAGAAGCCGTGGGCGTCGAGCAAAACCCTTACTTCCAAACTAAACATGAATCAGAAGCTCTGGTGCGTACCGAGTGTAACGTGCCATGGCGTATTTATCGCCCCGGTATTGTGGTAGGTAACTCGAAGACCGGTTGGATTAACAAGATTGATGGCCCTTACTACTTCTTTAACCTGATTAATACCATCGCTGAAATGCTGCCACGTTGGGTGCCTTTGCCAGTTTATCGCGGCAATCCCACCAATATAGTGCCGGTTGATTTCGTCGCTGACGCTCTGGACCACATCAGCCACAAGCCAGGTCTGGACAGTAAGTGCTTTCATTTAACCAATCCAGAACCCATGACTTTCGGCAAGGTAATCAACAACTTCCTGAAAGCTGCTAAAGGCCCAACGATGAAGCTGGATATTCCAGCCGAGCGACTACTGGATTTTCTGCCTGCGGGTCCCAGAATGTTCCTGAAAAACAAGGCCATTGTTCAGGGCGTGAAAATGCAGGTATTGGAAAACCTGAAAATTCCCAAAGAGGTGATGCTAACGGAATACCTCACTACCGAATACGACTGTAGTAATACCCTCGCCGCCCTCGAAGACAGTGACATCCGCTGTCCTCAACTTAAAACCTATGCCCGCCGCTTGTGGAATTATTGGGAACAGCACCTCAACCCTGAGTACCTGAAACCCCACTACCTGCCTGACGTGGTTAAAGGAAAACACATATTAATTACCGGCGGTTCTGAAGGTATTGGGCGCGAAGTGGCAGACAACTGTGCCAAGGCTGGAGCCAAAGTGATTCTGGTGGCCAGAACTCAGGAAAAACTGGATGCCGCAGTAGAAGAAATCAGGGCAGCGGGTGGTGATGCAGTGAGTTACTCCTGCGACCTGTCGGATCTCAACGCCCTGGATGATCTAACAGAGAAAGTACTGAAAGATCATGGTCATGTGGATATCTTAATCAACAACGCTGGCCGTTCTATTCGTCGCTCATTAAGACTCACCTACGAGCGCTTCCACGACTTCGAACGGGTGATGCAAATCAACTATTTCTCTGCTATTCGTCTGACTATGAACCTGCTACCTTCCATGGTTGAGCGCAAAACGGGTCACGTCGTCAATATTTCAACCATTGCCGCCATGAGTTCCGGTAGCCCGAGATTCTCATCTTATACTGCATCAAAAAGCGCGTTGGATGCCTGGTCCAATACTGCGGCCTTTGAATATGCCTCTGACAACATTCAGTTTACCAATGTTCACATGCCGCTGGTACGCACTAAGATGATTGCCGCAACAACGCAATATCAAAGTGTTAATGTGTTAACCACTGAACAGGCCGGAAAACTGGTTAATAGCGCGCTGATCAATCGCCCAGCAGAGGTTAACACCATGACGGGCACCATCATCAGACAGTTGGGTATCCTGGCTCCGCAATTGAATCACCTGGTATTCTCCACTCTGTATCAGTTGACTGATGACTCAGAAGCCGCCAAAGCCTCAGCATCGGCCAAACCGGTTGAAGATGATAAGCATGCTATCGCCGATAAAGCGATGGACGCATTGCAACGCCTGAAACTGGACAAGGAGACACTGGAAGCCGTGGACAACCTGCTGCGCGGTTACCATACCTGACGGAATGCCTGCACAGGCTACCCCCACAGATATTCTACTTAAAATTAAAAAGGTGCTGCTCGAAAGAGCCGCACCTTTTTTATTATGAGAATCACCCTTTCATTGCTTGTCGATAAGCCTCTACCGGCAATCCACCAACACCCCAATTGGCCAGCTCCACTTCGCTGATCACCACATGGGTAGTAGCCGGATCTTTTTGAATCTCCCGCTGTAACAACTCGGTGACGCCTTTGATCAGATTCGCTTTTTGCACCGCGCTGATCCCTTGCCCATTTTCTCCACCTTCTTTGGTAATTTGAATATTTACGTATGGCATTTTTTACCTCCTTTAAGGTTTATCTGCGTACATTTTATTGACGATACGCCACTGTCCGTCTTCCCTTAGTAACCCCAGAAAATCGATAAACACATCATCCAGCAAAGGACATAACACCTTAACCATTGCCTGTTCACCAATAATTTCCAGCGTCAGTATTTGATAATCAAAGGCCGCACCTGTTTCAGCCGGAACCGGACGATCTTCCACCCGCGCCAACCACTGATTGAGGTCCCGGCGAATGCCCGGTGCCTTGAGCACACAGTCTTCACTAAACAGAGTGCGTAGCAACCCGGTATTGGCAAAATGCAGTCCTTCGAAATAGTGCTGAACAATCTCTCGGATCTGGCTTTCAGCTTCAGGCATTGATAAAGCTTCAGATTGTTCAGCCAACACTTTCAGCATCCTTATTTTGCTCTGCCAACGCCGTCTGGAATGCTTCATGATCTATACCAGTTCCATTATATATTTACCCTCTCAGCGCAGCCTCAGGGACATTAGTTCGAGGCGTGCGAATGAAAGAATACTGGTGGTCTTGTGAACTTCGCACAACAAAGAAATAATGTTCCTGAGGCGCGTCTACGATGGGGCTGAAAAGCATTTATACTGTGTTGGATGTTTTTGATTTAGGCCCACTAGACCGGCAAACATCCGCCTTGTCTAAATGCTTTTCATCACCCACTGAGATGGGTAAATATATAGTGGAACTGGTATTACCTTTTGAATCATGCGCTGCGCTTTTTCACCGATGCGAATATCCACCGGGAAGAACTGCCCCCAGCGGGAATACACTGCCAGTAGCACATCTGCCGGAGATAATTCAGTTCCCCGCAAATAAGGCCCTTCACCCAGCTTAGCTTCCACTACTTGCCACAATTGATTGATGGCCTGGGCGGCAGCATTGAAAAATTCAAGGCGTACCTGTTCATCCTGAATGTGATTTGCCGCAAAAAATAATCGGCTGTAAGCCGGATGCATACTGGCGTTTGCCAACATCATGTGCTCAATTGCCGTCTGTCTCGCTTCACCACTCACTGGCATCAATGGGTTTGGATGATTATCCAGCAAATGCAAGATAATGGCCGCACCCTCGGTGTAAAGTCGCTCGCCTGTTGCCAAAGCTGGCACCATTTTCGTGGGATTAACGGTTTCATAATCTGATAGTGATTTTGCAGACTTGAGTCTGGGTGTTTGCCCCAGTAATTTCAGAATGGTATGGGTCGCCAATGAACAGGAATCAGGCACATAGTAAAGGGTATACATTGCATTACTCTCCAGGTTAATCAGCTTAATCGCTGTAAGGACAGTTTGCGCTGTAAATCCAACAACAAAAACACTACAAATGGAATTGCATTAGTGCCAAAATGGAATTAATAAAATCTATCGCACAAGGCTAATGAATAAATTACGAGGCATGTTTCTGTTTAGTCGTCTGGCCGAACTGGGCAGCTTTGTTGCAGTGGCAGAAGAAATTGACTCCACCGCTTCAATGGTGAGCAAAGAAATTCAGAAACTGGAGCAGGACATTGGTGCCCGCCTGCTGCATCGCTCTACCCGAAAGATTCAGTTAACGCCTGTGGGAGAAGGTTATCTGGAGCGTTGCCGACAGATTTTAGCTCAGGTTAATGAAGCTGATGCCTATGTGCAGCAAAGTCAAAATAGTATGCGCGGAAAATTACGCATCAATATGCCCATGGTATTAGGTCTGACGGACCTGAGCCTGGTCATCGCCGACTATATGCGCACTTACCCCGATGTTGAGCTGGACATTCATTTGGGAGACGAAAGTGTGGATTTATTGGAAGGCGGTTTTGATCTTGGTTTTCGCGCCAGTAGTCAGTTACTGGATTCGGGATATGTTGGCAAACCTTTAAAGGCGTTTGATTATCATATTTGTGCTGCACCGCAATATTTAAAAACCCACGCCCCGATTAAAACTGTCCAGGATCTCACTCAGCACAACTGCTTTGAATACAGTTATTTCAAAGGTGGTAAGGTATGGCCAGTGGCACAAGGCATCAAAATCAAGGGCAACCTAAAGGCCAATAACACGCTTATGATTCGCGACGCCGTGGAAGCCGGGATAGGTCTGGCCTTTTTGCCCGGCTTTGTGGCCAAACCGGGATTAGACAGTGGTCGCTTGCAGGAAGTGTTAAAAGAACAACCTAAACCTAAGCTCACCCTTTACGCCCTTTACCCCAACAGAAAACACTTGCCGCCAGCGCTGTCTAAATTTATTGAATTTATTCAAAACTGGTTCGCCAAATCAGGTTAACAGGACTTAATTTACTTAAAACTCAGCTGCAAAGCTCTCTTTAGCAAACTGCACTTTTTTCTTTTCCCTGGCAGATTTTTTCGTTACCAGTGACAGGTTAAAGTCATAGTTGAGCTTATCTGGTTTTATCAGTCGAATTTCACCGCGATTTAGCTCCTGTTGGATTTGGCTTTGTGGTAAATAACCCAGATAACAACCTGACATCACCATCACCTTTCGGGTCTCAAACTGATAAGCCCTCGCAGACAAATTGAGATGTCGCAACTGCTCTTGCCCCATGTGATCAATTTCAATCCCAGGATGAATAGCCTGTTGTTGCTCCAATGCCGATTCAGTAATATCCGAATCCAACACTGAAAACAGTGGATGATCTTTGCCGCAACACAGGAAAATGGGCTCAGATACCAGCGGCGCATACTCCAGTCCGTCGATATTGTGATACGGCGGGATCAGGCCAACATGGGCTTTATCAGCCAACAAGGCTTGTTCAATGTTAGCCAATGATTCGATGTCCAGCACCAGATGCAAATTACCAGCTTGTTGATTAATTTTAGCGATGACTCTGGCGAGCTTTTTCTGGTATTCACCGGACAGCTGATCCGAACAGAGTATCACCAGCTCGCCACTCATGGCTTTGCCCAGATTACTCACGAGAAACGAAAAATCCGTCATGGAGTCAAACAGCGTCAATGCCGCGTGATACACCTGCTGTCCTTCTTCAGTCAGCGCAAAGCCCCCTCGCCCACGACGACACAAGGTCAGACCCATTCGGGTTTCCAGATTCGACATATGAACACTGATGGTGGAACGCGTGACATTCAGACTGGACTCTGCCGCAGCAAAACCACCGCTTTCAACCACGGTTTTAAAGATACGCAGCAGCCGTAAATCGTACTCTGTGATGGGTTTAGGAATAACCGAAGAACGTTTCAATGTTTTAACATCTTAAAACTGAATATGCTTAGTTTGATTTTGAAGCCAGTCGCCCCATAAATCAAGGAGGTGAGAGGTTTTCCTTGAATCAAGTTGAAATTAAATCAACTTGCAATTAGTTCGTTCTAAAAATCACTACAATTCTATGATCGAAGTGCCTTTCCGGGGTTCCCTTTTACGCGCTATAACTTCCGCTTTCAGAAGCAACAACAGTGAGAGATATCAGGGAAGATATCTCAATCAATGCCAGTGTCATTGATGGTCACTGTTGTTCTGAAAGCTGGGGTTATGCTTTTGCGCGTCAAGGGCTGCGGGGGGGTTCTTAAGGGGTGTCGCAGACAACATCCCTTGAGGCGCTGTCGGCGCTCCGACATTACAACAAAAGAAGTTGAAGTTAGCACTTTCTGCAAACAACATTCTTTTAATTTGCCATCAACCAAAATAGGTTATCTGAAACCACAAACAAAAGGCGACCCGCAGGCCGCCATAACTTACAACATGAAGCTGATGTTGATTAACTACAGAAGTTATAAATCTTATTTAATTCAATCACCGTGTTCACAAAAGTATGCTCATGATTATCGCTGAAGAAATAATAGCTGATATCACCGGGCAACATCACAATACCAATACCACCATAACCGGACATGTATGGGATCCATGTATCATTGCTGCAACCCAGAGCCTGCTTCGCATTCCAGCCCCAAAATCCATTCTGATACTTATCTATACTGCTGCCAGCATCCAGTCCTCGGTTTGTGGTTTGCTGCATCGCATCAGCCAGCAATGTGGGATCCAACATAGTGACGCTGTTAATTTTGCCATCGTCCTTGTTCAGGAACTCAGCCAGCTTTACGACATCATCGCGATGATAGGTTAAGCCATAGCCAGTGTAGGCCTGTGCCGCAGTATCAAAAGTGCGTAACGTGGTATAGGTAACCGGACTCAAATCCAATGGTTTCCACAATTCTTCCACCAGCATGTCCGCATAAAATTCCGCACCACTGCCCTCCCAGGCCTGATAAAGCGCATTGATCCCCTTGCCCAATATGTAGGTGTCTGTAGTGTGATACACCCATTTAGTGCCGGGCGTGGCTTTGCGGCTGTAACTGCAGGAGAAACTGGATTTCTGATTGTCGGTATAGGTTAAAAAGAATCCATTCAACATAGCGGTAGAGGCTTCATCTGCCTGAAATGCATCTGAATCGTAATTACCGGTAGCCATATCCAATGTATCCTCCAGGGTAACATCACTCCACTGAGAGCCGCCACAGGAAGACACCCAGTTAGCCACCGAGACATCTTTCTGACTTCCGGCGTATTTGTGTTCCAGGCGCATAAGCCCAATACCACCCACTACCGATTTCGCGGTGGAATAAGACGGCAGTGCCATAACGTCGCAATAGGGATAACTGCCGTAACGGGTTTCACATCCGCCGGTGTAATGCGTACCATCCACCACAACACCAAAGGCGCTGCTATGGGTGGCTGATTGTTCACTACCAATCACAGATACCTGCAGGTTTGCAGTAGGATAATCGTTGTCCAGCTCGGATACAGGCTTAACCGGCATACGACTGGCGACTTCAGCTTCGTAATCCACCTGCAGTTGCTGTGCGCCGGTAACTGCGTATGGCGAATACTGCGCACCTAAAATCCCCCAACTATTAAATTTAAAATAAGCACAGGTTTCTGAAGCAATTTGATAGGCTACATTAGATACCGAGCCATCGTCTTTAAACAGAAAGGTCATGACCCCGTTGTGGGTACAGTTTGCGCCGTTTTCCTGTAATGCAAATGGCAAGGCGACCCGTGAATAATTATTGTCACTGTTTTCCTGCCAAACGCGACCAGGCTCAATAATATAAGACCAGGCCGGATGATTAGTGGCAATCAAACCTCGCTCTACCGGAATTATGTGAGTTCCGTGCTGAACAAACTCAAAACTGAATTCAGGTAAATGCTCCGGATCTGTATAGGAGCCCGCCAGACTTGTTCCCTGCTCTACCAAATTGCCAGTGGTACTTTCGTTCAACAATTCCAGCTCACCGGAAAACTGATGAGTAGGATTTTTAGCTTGCGCCGGAACGGCAAAGGCAGAGAAGTCAGTTAAGCTGGTGTAACCAGAAAATAAAGTACTATAGGTCATGGCGCTGCGACTGACATTGCCAGTGCCATTCAGGCTGTCGTAGAGGCTGGTTTGTTGCTCACCGGTAATACTGATGTTGTCAGCCCAGCAATAATCGTTGGTCCAGTTACCGGCGGCCCGCACTCTCACCTGTAACGCACTATTATCATCCAGTGCCACATTGCTGTAACTGCCGGAGTATAAGGTCACGCCATTATCCTGACCGTCCACCACCTGTACTACTGTTTGCCAACTAGTACCGCCATTACTGCTGACTTCACCAATGCATTTGTCGCTGCCTTCCAACGAACTGGCAGCCATTTCGATACTGACATTGACGTTGCTGTAGCCTGCTGTGGAAACACTTTGAGTGGCGGTACGGGCTCGGGTTAGGCGCAAGGAATAGTTACCTGCATAGACTGTCACCAGATTGCCGCCATTGCCAGACATTGTCCAGCCGTTGGCATTGCCATCCTGAAAGTCTTCCAGAAACACTTGTTCAGCGGTCGCTGACAGTGACACGAATGCCGAAGCCAGCACAAGGTATTTTATCGTTGCTTTCATTTTCTTACCTTTGTTCATTTTATGCCTGAACAAATATTAATCACAAAGACGAAATCAAATAGAGCCAGATTAAGCGTTTCGATTGGACCAGAAAGGTGCCCTGGTTTTCACAGGGCGGAATGATCGAAGTTGGTAGATTACTTCCTATCCAATGAAATGGCGGGTCTAAAGGCAAACACCAGACAAAGCAGCAGCCCTACAGTGGCGGCATTGATGAGCGGGCCATAGACTTCATTGTGTAACAATAAAGCCCCCACCAAAGGTCCTGAGGCGAGGCCCATTTTGGAAGCAAAACCGCCCATCGCCGCATATTGTCCGGCCTTGTCCAGTTCCGAGCAAATGCCAAACAAGTAAGGCAAGACAAACGCCCAGCCCACCCCGATAATGATGTTGCCATACAAATACACCGAAGCGATCTCGCTAAAATGCAATGCCCAGGTACACGCAGCCGTCACCAGAATACCAACGGTAAGGGGCAGCATTCGTCCGTATCGGGAGCCTAAAATCATAACCAGAAACGCGCCCACCAGCGCCACCCAACTGGCAGCTCCTAGTGAAGGGCTCATAAATTCAATGGCCAAGCCTTCTTCTCTGCCAATGGCGATCATGTAGGCAAATAAGCCCATATTGGCGGCCTGAAATAAAAAGATTGCGGTCAATACCAATACTAACAATGACAAGTTGGGCAGCTTAATCAGGGCTAACTTGGGTTCCTTATGTTCGGATTTAATTTGGCTGTTAACCGGATAATCCGGCAGAAAAATCAACATCACCAGACTGACCGCAGTAAACATCATAAGTGCATAAAACAATACGCTGGTGCCGTATTCAGGCACCAGACCGGGCAAATACATCAGCCCCAGGCCGCCCAACCCCCACTGAATAAACAGCAGATATCCAAAGGTTTTATCCGGATCAGTAGTGCGGGAAATAATGCCAAACCCGATCCCCACCAATAAACCGCCCAACAAGCCATGTAAGCCCCGCAGGGCAATCATAGCCAGCGGTTGAGCAATAAAAGTGGAGCTAAAATCAATTAACAAAATCGCCAACATCAGCCCGAATGACCACAACCGCCAGCGAATGTGCTTAATAGCAAACACCGCCGCCAATGCGCCTACTGATGCACCATAGAGATTCGCCGAACTGACATAGCCCGCCTGCTGACTGGTAAAACCTAGTCCATCCACCAGACCACTAACAACGGCAGGCATGATATTGATATAAAAAATACCGGCAGTGGTGAGAAAGGCCAAAAATACACTGGCGGCAATGCCATTGGCTGCCACATACCAGGGTTTGTCGGGATTCTGATTTTCTGTCAATGTCTGCTCCACCCTTGTCTCTCCTGTTATTGTTATATGTTAATGCGGCAAATATCCGCTAACTTGTTGAGTTCGATGGCGGCGTCACGCCAATTGTATTGATGCCCATCACTGACATAATAAAACTGCAAATCCGGGCGCAGAAACACCAGCGCCAATCCACCATAGCCCATCATGTAGGGCACATAATTATCTTGCTCACAGCCCAAAATGGGTTTCAGGTTGTAAGCCCAAAAACTGTTGTTATAACGGATATTGGCAAACTCAGTGGCCAGGCTGTTGTGAACGTGGGGCTGAAATGTGTCGGCTAGCATGTCTGAATGCAGCAGCGCTGCGGAAGTACCGGGGTTTTGCCACTGTTGCTGTATAAAACCCGCCAGTTTGTGAAAATCGCCGGGCAGAAGGAATAAGCCATATCCGGCAAAAGGTTGCTCAGTACTTCCCTGAGTGCGTCGGCTTTTTCGGGCCAACTCACTCAGCTGCGCCGAAGCAAAAATGCGCTTTACCAGCACATCGCGAAACACATCTGCGTCTGCATTGTCTGCATTAGCGCTTTTATCCTGCCACCAGGCCTGTAGTACAGCGCCTAACAAATAGGTATCGCTGGTGTGGTAGACAAACTCAGTGCCTGGCGTGGATTGGCGAGGAAATTGATTGCAGGCATATTGTAACTTTTGTTCATGGCTGGCAACGCTAAAAAACCCAGAGCTATCACTGCCACCTTCATCGACACCGTGTTGGCGTGACTGATAATTCCCGGTACTCATATCCAGCAAATGGCCAACGGTAACTCCCTGCCATTTGTCGATATTGGCTGCCGTGCGGCACTGTGCAATCCACTGTGTCACCGGGATAGACAAAATATCACCGTAGCTCTGTTCTAAACTCATCACTAATAAACCAGCAAATATGGATTTAGCCAGTGAATAGGAGGGCAATACCAACTGTTCACAAAACGGATACGCACCGGCCCGCGTCATACAAGGTGTGGCATAATGCTCCCTCTGATAAATCACGCCCAGCGCAGATAAGGCCTGCTCTGGAATAAGATGCTGTAGCTGCAATCGAGCAAAATCCATTTCCTGGGCATGGTTTGCCAAATGCTGCAATGGCCTGATTTTTGGATTGGTTTCCGCTAACACAGGGCTATCAGCCATGGAGGGTATTTCTGTGCTGAACTCGCTGTGCTGCAGAACAACCTGACCTTTTCCCCAAAAATCAGCCTGAAAGTAACCACAGGTTTCTGAGCTAATTTGATAATAAAAAGTGCTTAGTTCAGTGCCCGGCGTAATATCCAGAAACAGCGCCCCGTTGTGCACACAATTTTGATTTTTTTCTACCAGAGCAAAAGGCAGGGCAATCTGTAACTGCGGACTTTGCTCAGACAATTGCACCACATTTCCTACACCCAAAATATAATCCCATGTAGGGTGCTGAGTTTCCTGTAATTGGCGGTTAACCGGTACTATGTGGTAACGCCGATTGGCATGAACACCGCCTGCGGGTTGCGGCGCATCTTCTGCCAGGATACGAAAATCCAATTGCATTTCCGGCAACACATGGCGCTTGTCACCAAAGCTGGGCGGAGAAGTGTTTTGTGAATACAGGTAGTCTTCTGGCTGTGAATGAATGTTAATATTTGCCTTGCTGACATCGGGCTGAAGCCTGATGCTACCGCTTTTTAGCGTAACCGGGACGTTGCTGTGTACTGGCAAATTAAACATGGCCATAGTACGAGGCGCAGAGTCTGTGATATCCGCTAATAACAAGTTTTCTGCAACAAGCCTGCCTGCCTTATTTGCTGCAAGCGGATTATCAGCCGCGAAAGCCGCGGCGCTGTAAACGCTTAGCGAGAGCCATGCTATCCCAATCCCGGCCAGGGCCATTTTATGCACAAACAGTGACCTTATCAGCAACACCCAAAACCGCATCAACAAGGCACTCCCAGTGCTTGTAACTGCTGTTGCAGAGGATGCAGGTGCGCTTCATATCGACGCCATTTATCCACAGAGCCTTGATGAATAGGCTGTCGAACTTGTGCTGCACTGGCGGTACTTGAAGGAGCCTGGTTCTGGTGAGTTTGCGCATAAGCCTGGCGCCAGGTCAGATTACAATAGGTAAATAGCTTGTGCCCTTCCTGCTCAGGCTCAGTCACCAGTTTTTCATAGTTAAGGGTATAAACCGCTTTACCCATTGAGGCCAGCCACTGCTGCATTAACCGGTAATGTGCCGCATAGTATCGGGCCAGTTCATCCAGTTGATAGGAGAAGGGGTAGCCATGGGTAAAGAGGCTCTTATAGATGGCATAGCAGGTATCCATCGGAGAGCGTTGCACATAAACAATTTTCGCGCCGGGTAATGCCCGATGGATCAACGGCATGTTCAATGAATTCAACGGCAACTTATCAATAAAGTGCCGGGTGTGGCCGGTTTCAGGTCGGGTACTGTCGATGTACGACTGTCCCAATGTAGCAAAATCGATGCTCCCAGTTTGCCGTATCAGTTCCTGGGGGCTTCTGGCCTGGTGTCCCTGTGCTTTAACCTGCTGCATCATTTGCAATGCAAAGTTATTCAGCTCACCGGCAATGTACACCTGAGGGTCCTGACTTAACAAACGCTCCACCAGCGTAGAGCCGGTTCTGGGCAAACCCAGAATAAAAATAGCTTCGTCATTTTCGTAACCGGCAACGGTATCTGCGGTGTAATCAAACCAATCAGCATCAAACTGGGTGGCTAATTGCGTTAGAATTGCTTCGTCTCTGGTGACATCATATTGCATGATACTGCGCCGGGCGTTGGCCCCTTGTTGCAAGGCTGTAAAGCTGTCGTCATATTCCCCCATATCCTCCAGCTCTTTCGCCAGTGCATAACACACCTGAGCCGCAGGTAAAAATTGGCCTGACGTTTTAGCCAGTACCGACTCTAACTCAGTAATATGATTATTCTCATGAGTTTGCTTGCGCAACCCCGAACGCAATAATTGCGCTTCCGTATCCAGAGGATTCAGTTGCAGAGCTTCGTCCAGCGATGCTTCAGCAGCATCAATATCCCCCAAATAACGCTGCACCGACGCCAGGTTAAACAACAGCTGCGCCCGTATTCCGGTATTTTCTGGCGATTCAGAATCCACTAATGCTAACGCTTTCTGATACCGTGCCTTTGCTTCGTTGTAGCGTTGCAGGCCATTGAGTATTAATGCTAATTCAGTGTAGAAATCCAAAGAAGATGATTGAACATGTAACAACTCATCCAGTAAGTGATTGGCGTCTGCGCGACGCTGCATACGCAACAAAGTATGAGCTTTGTGCAATTGCCAGCGTTCATTTTCCGGTTCAATTTCAATGGCGGGTTCAATGTGCTGTAATGCCAGTTCAAACTGTTGCATCTGAAAGGCTAAAAAGCTGCTGGCAAACCAAACGTCTGCTGAACCAGAGCAACGTGCGATAAGCTGATCACAGGCCTGACGCGCAGGTTTCGCTTGCTGTCGATTTATGATTTCCCAGACATCATCCAGCGCCGCTTCAAGCGCTGGCGTATTTGGTAAAAGAGATTCTGAAGTTGATGAAAACTGCAATATAAACCGCCTGCTTTGAGAATTCATATTATTCGCGATAAAAAACAGGAAAGCCAGTGTTGCCACTGACCTCCTGCTCCCACGCACGACACATGAAGAAAATGCTCAATTAAAACCGATAAGTGGCACTCAAACCAATGGTTCTGGGCAAACTAATATAGTCTTTCGAGGAATTTGCCAGGAAAGCCTCTGAGGGCTCCGTACCCATATGCGATTCTGTGATTAAACCGGTAACACCCTCTTCGTTAGTGATATTCTTCACGTACAAAGACACGCTCCAGTCATCCGCCATCAAACTCATACTGGCATTAAATAGTGCAAAACCATCAATGTCGGCCTGATGTTTAGGACTATCACCCAACCAGTTCACCGAATCAGACTGATAATACATATTGGCTCTGGAAACCAGATACATACCGTTATCCAGTGTGTAAGTATGATCGATGGCAAAACTTAAGGTGTGCTCCGGTGTTAAGGGTAGCTCAGCGCCATCGGCTGCCACCAGATAGGTGGGCGATTCGCTGGAAATTCCTGATGGCGCATAAAAATCATCGGTCAGTTCGCCTTTCACAAAGGCATAACCTAACACGTAGTGCCACTCTGGACTCAGGTAGCCTTGTAATTCTAATTCCAGCCCACGGGTCTCCGCCGATTCACCGTTGGCGACAGTAAAGAAGCCCCAGTAGGACGCCGTGTTTAATTGCGGATCCTGCCAGTCCATCATAAAGGCAGACAAGGTGTAGCTGTGTTGATTGTCCAGTAATGTGCCTTTCAGACCGATTTCATAGTTAGTGGTACTGTCAGAGTCGTAACTTTGCCATTCTGCACGCTCTTCCAGACTGCCTGACAGGGGTACAGCGTTAGCACCACCCCGTCTGAAACCTTCAGAAATAGTCGCGTACAACATGGTATCCTGACTTAAATCATAGGACGCATTGACCTTGAACAGCGTGCCATTTTCATCATCAGAGAAACTGGGATCGCCCCCCAAAAATGGCCAGATAGGTAAGGACAGCTCTGTGTCATTTTGGGTTTCAGTCTTAAAGTAGCGCAAACCACCTACCATGCGAAACTCATCAGAGAAGTGATAAGTCAGCTCGCCAAACAAGGCACTATCTTTAAATTCGACATTGCGCACATAATGAAAATCATTGTCGGTGTAAACCATGCCAAAATCGCCCATGGTGTCCCACCAGCTAAATGCTGCGCCAGCCCACTCCTGATAGCCTGGCATATAGCTGTCCTGGTACACGGTAGCATCCTGGTCCATGCGATAAACGCCAGCCACCCAGTCAATATTGTTGACCCGCTCGTTTGACACCAGGCGGACTTCCATTACTGTCGCTTCTTCATCATAACCACGCACAGCCTGGGCCATAGGTCGGGGTGAGCCGTAATACAGGCCGGTAAACCAGGCGTTTTTAGCATAAAAACCGGTGTTATCACTGACCGCCTCACCGCTGTGATCATAGCGAGATACGCTGGAAGTCAGCGTGGCAAACCCGAGGTTCCACTCCAGTTCCAGTGCTGACAATGACACATCACGCTCTGACGGTTCCAGTTGCACCGCACCATTTTCATATTCACCATAAGCTTGTTCTGTGCCTGTGGTCCAGTGAGTGCCGCGCGTTACCTGACGACGCCCGCCGATCTTATCTTCCTGAAATTGGTGTGACGCCAGTAAGGTAGCGTTATCACTGATTTCAAACAAAGCTGAAACCCGGCCGTAATCAATATCAACGGTGTCAGCATCTTTTTTACTGGTGAATATAGGTCCACCCGCGGCAATATCGCCATTCTGTGCAGCTGGTGCGTAATTATTTTGGTCCAGTTGGTACAAGGTGGTGTAATCCACGATGCCATCGTTATCGATTTTGCCAAAGTTCGCTCTCACTGCGACTTTGTCGCTAATGGGAATATTCACCAACACATCAGCGCCCAAATTATGGCCATCTGAGCCATCTGTCTGACCGTAATTCAGGCCTACTGAGCCAGAAAACTCCGAGGTATCCGGTTTGTTCATGCGGTATTTCACCGTGCCGGCCAACGCACCGGAACCGTACAGGGTGCCCTGCGGACCGCGTAACACCTCTACCTGTTCCACATCTTTCAGGATAAAGTTGGCGTATAAAGGTGTCTCGTTAACATATGTCGCCACGGTAGGCACCGCAGATAAGGGCACATCACCGTTCGCGCCATTATCCACGTTAACACCACGGATAATCACACCGTTCACCGTGCCGGAATTACGATAACCGCGATCAACGACGGTAATCCCCGCTACACCACGCATCATTTCAGAGGCATCGACAATTTGTGCATTGGCCAGTTCTTCGCCGGATACTGCAGAAATATTGTAAGGAATATCCTGAATTGATTGCGCACGACGGTTTGCTGTCACTTCGATAACTTCAAGTTTTCCTTTTTCAGCCTCGGCTTCCTGAGCAAAGGCTGCAGGTGTACCTGCCAGCAGAAGCGCGGAGGAAACTGCGCTGGTCAGTAGTGATTTTTTGAATGTGACGGTTTTCATAGTGTTATCCCATTGGTGTTATTTTTGTACAGTCACTCGCAGCCTAGAACAGAGTTAAAAATCTCACTAGTACCAGTTTGCGATGACAAATTGGTCCAGTAAGGTGTTATTTTTTCTCAACTGTATTTTGCTTTTCGCCGGGCATTTGCAATTTGCCCAACTCATTTAATCCGGACAACGCCGCTTTTTCAGCCTGATAAGGAGCAAAGCGAACCGTATTGTCACGAAAGCTCTTTAGCGGCTGGCCCAGCCCCAGAACACCGCGTTCGCGGCAACGGCGTACCCGCTCAAAATCAATTTCAATTGGCATAATTTCCGGATTTTCACCGGCCTGATGCAAAATATCGCCTTCGGGCCCTACAGCGACTGAGCGCCCGTTGCCCAGCTCACCGGCACAATTTATCGATAACACATAGCTTTGCTGCTGCACAGCTGTGGTTTGGCTCATAGCCACTTCCAGATGTCGGTCGATGGTGCCAGTTAAGGTGGGATATATCAGGCATTCTGCGCCCATACTTGCCAGGGTTCTGGCCATTTCGGGAAACCACAGGTCGTAACAAATGGCAATACCGATGCGCCCCTGAGGAACATCCACCACCACAAACTGCTCGCCACAGCTAACGCCTTTTTCGTAAGGATAAAACGGAAATATTTTGCGATAACGAGCCACCACGTCACCATTGCGATTGATCACTGAACAGGTGTTGTATATCTTTTGCTCATCCCGCTCGAATAACGAGCCAGCCACCAGCCATACATCTTGCTCCAGGGCCAGTTGGCATAATTGCGCTTCGGTATTGCCTGGCAAGGCTTCCGCATTCGCGGGATCTGTGCCGTGGACGGCCAGTTCAGGTAACACCATCATATCCAGCCAGGGGAAGCGTTTTTTGGTCAGTACCACCTGTTGTTGTATATGTGCCAGGTTATTGCCGTTGGATAGGGCCAGTTGCAATCCTGCAACAGAAAAATGAGTCATAAGTTCTTCTCAGAGCGGTTTTCATCAAGACTATGGGTCCACTTTAGGGGCATCCTGACAAAAACAATAGTACCAGTTGCATTCTGAGTATGGTGCCAGTTATGCCGGATAACCTTTCACCTGCAACTGCCTGACGAAACAATAGTGCTGATCAAACCATTTCATTTCATCGCCATCCAGAATGACATAATAGCCTTTGGTTTCACCATAGCCCCACAATTCCCAGCGACGATAATACATCCCATTTTCTATCCACCAGACACCGGAATCCACTTCCGGGTCCAGTCCACCGGTACGGCCCGTCATATTGCCATCTGGCCAGAGTTCAATCTCACATAGCACGCCATACACCATTTCACATTCCAGTTGCACGCCGGGCAGCACCTTGTGCAATGCGGCTTCGTCCAGCAGCTTACCTTTGGCATTGCTGAGTTTTTCTTCGTGTTTAGCGGTGAGTTGATGGATCAGATCGGCCAGCTTTTCCACACCGGCGCGGATCTTGTTATTTTCAATACTGGTAATGCCCATGCGAAAACAGTTTTCAGGCGCCTGCTGTTGCGCAAAATAGCGTTTAACCGGCTCAATGAGTATGCCTTCTTCCGCAGCTTTTTGCCGCAAGTGCTCACCGTCCAGGGTTTCAGGGCCAGTGATCCACCAGGCTGTGCCGCCTTGGGTGGGACCGGTATTGACACAGTTAGGCAAATAAATATTCAGGGCCTCTCTCAGGGTCAGCCAACGTTCAAAAAACAGTTTGTGCAAATGCATCATGTAGGCATCGTAATGACCTAATGCCAGGAAATAGGCCACAGTGCGCTGACTGGATAACGGCGGATTGCGGGTAAACAGACGCCGCAATTTTTTAAGTTCAGCAATCACGCCAGAGTCCGCCACAATAAAGCCAATTTGCGAGGCGGATACTAATACCTTAGACAAACAGGATACGTAAACCACCCGATTATCTCTGTCCAGACTGCGCAATGCCGGATGAGGTTGCCCCAGAAAATTACTTTCAAACTCAAAGTCGTCTTCGATGATCAGTAAATCCTGCTCCGACGCCTTGTTTAACAGGGCATCCCGACGGTCCATTGACATAGTCACACTGGTGGGAGTCTGGTGGCTGGGCGTTGTGTATAAAATGTCGCAATTATTGAGTCGGTCATCCACCAGGATACCGTTTTCATCCACAGGCTGATAAACAAGCGAGGCGTTATTTTTCAACAGCAAGTCGCGCATTTTGGGGTAGCCAGGCTCCTCTACGGCCACTGTGATGCTACTGTCGACAAACAGTTCAGTGACCAGATGCAAAGCCTGTTGTGCCCCCGTGGTAATTAGAATTTCTTCCCGCTCTGCCTGTATACCGCGCCGGGGCAAGATTTTGCTGCGGATCTCATCCAGTAACATAGGATCATCTTCAAACCCCTGCAACTTTGACCACTGCACAATTTCTTTGGTGGCGTTGGCTTTACTGTTAGCCTCCCGCCACTCTTTGACCGGATATAACGATGAGTCGTATTTGCCATCAATAAAGGGATAGCTATAGCTTTGCCAGTTTTGTGGACTGGATACCGACGTCGTACTGGCAATGGCGCCTTTAAAGCGATGCGCATTGTCTCGCGACTGATGATTAAATAAAGAAGGCGGTGTTGCCAACACATTACGCCTGGCGATATCTTCACTGACAAAGATACCGCTGCGGTCCCGGGTGACGATATAGCCTTCTTCCATCAGGGTCTGATAGACCAGAACCACGGTATTGCGGGACACCCCCAGTTGTTCCGCCAGTTTGCGACTGGAAGGTAATTTGGCACCAGGTCGAAAAGATCCAACTAGTATCCCTTCCACCAGCTTTTGTCTAATCTGCCCCTGCAGACTTTCATCACTGGTGGGGTCGATATGAATCAAACGACTGATCATAATGTTTTGCTATCTCCCCCACGGTGATCTTTTGATTTAAATTTCCTTAGCCAACCTGCAAAACAGGCTGTCAAACTCATCCAGTCCTTCCTGTAGCACCTCATCTGAGATGGTCAGGGCAGGCAAAAACCGGATAACATTGCCATAAAAACCACAGGCCAACAATATCAATCCTTGCTGCGCAGCCCCTGCGATGAGCGCCTGAGTTAGTGCAACGTTGGGTTGCTCAGCGTCTCCGTCAAGGCAAAGCTCCATAGCAATCATAGCGCCCTGATGACGTACATCAGAGATCAGCGCCGGAAATTCATTTTGCAGTACCTTAAGGCGAGTAGCGAACTGCTCACCAATTAGGTTCGCTCTGGCGATCAGGTTTTCTTTTGCAATCACATCCAATACCGCCAGTGCCGCCGCACAACCTACCGGCGACCCGCCATAAGTGCCCCCTAAACCACCGGGTAGTGGCGCATCCATAATCTCGGCTTTACCGACCACTGCGGCCAACGGAAAACCACCCGCAATGCCTTTTGCCATGGTGATCAGATCCGGCTCAACTTCGGCCTTTTCAATGCTGAACATAGTGCCGGTACGGCCAAAGCCCGACTGAATTTCATCGGCAATCAGTACAATTCCTTCCTCATCACACAGGTTGCGCAGCGCCTGCAAAAATGCCGGCGGTGCAGCGTAAAAACCGCCCTCGCCTTGTACTGGCTCAATAATTATTGCTGCTAAGTCCTGAGGGGCGATATCTACCTTAAACAGGGTGCGTAACGCTTTCACCGCCTGCTCTGTGCTGACACCGTGTAAATCACAGGGGAATGGTGCGTGAAACACTTCCGCCATATAGGGACCAAACAGGTTTTTATAAGGCGTGATTTTTCCGGTCAGTGCCATCGCCAGGTTGGTACGGCCGTGAAAACCACCGTTAAAGGCAATCACGCCTCTGCGACCTGTATAGGCCCGGGCAATCTTGATGCAGTTTTCTACTGCTTCAGCGCCGGTTGAGACAAAAATGGCTTTTTTCTCCGAATCGCCAGGCGCTATTTCCACCAGTTTTTCTGCCAGCTCAACACCCACCTGATAAGGGTTAACCATAATACAGGTATGACTAAACTTTTCGCTTTGTGCCTTTACCGCCGCCACTACATCAGGATGACTGTGACCGGTGTTACACACAGCGATACCGGTAGCAAAATCAATATAGCGATTGCCTTCCACATCCCAGACTTCGGCATTTTTCGCACGCTCAACATACACCGGATAAACATTGCCCTGACCACGGGCAAATACCTTACTTTTGCGTTGTTGTAATGACTGATTTGTCACTGTTTCATTTAGCGGGTTCATAGGTTGATTCCTCCAAGACACAAATACTTAATTTCCAGATAATCATCCAGGCCATATCGGGAGCCTTCACGGCCATTGCCTGATTGCTTTACACCACCAAATGGCGCAGCGGCATTAGAGATGAGCCCTTCATTGATACCCACCATGCCAAATTCCAGCCCTTCCGCGACACGCCAGATACGGCCGATATCGCGCGCGTAAAAATAGGCTGCTAGGCCATATTCAGTGTCGTTCGCCATGGCGAGCACATCGACTTCATTTTCAAAGGCAATAATGGGCGATACCGGGCCGAATATTTCGTTACAGGCAATTGGCATGTCATTGCGCACCTGCGTTAACACTGTAGGCTGGTAAAAATTGCGTTGCGGCGTGGTTCCACCGGCAACCACTTTCGCCCCTTGCGCCACCGACTGAATGACCAAATCCTGCACCTGCTCCGCCGCCTGCGAAGAAATCATGGGACCAATTTGTGTGCCTTCAGACATGCCATCGCCAACTTTTAAAGCTTTAACCGCCTTTACAAACTTTTCAGTGAAAGCCTCAAGAACCTTGTTTTGTACAAAAATACGATTAGTACAGACACAGGTTTGCCCGGCATTACGGTATTTTGAATCCAGTGCGCCCTGTACCGCCGCGTCAATATCGGCATCATCAAAGACAATAAACGGCGCATTGCCGCCCAGCTCCATGGAGACCTTTTTAATGCCTTCGGCACATTGGGATATCAACTGACGACCCACCTGGGTAGAACCGGTAAAAGTAAATTTGGCCACATCGGGATGCTGGGTCAGCACTTTGCCCATGCCTCTGGCATCATCGCCCACCACCACGTTAAATACGCCCGCAGGAATGCCTGCCCTTTCGGCCAATTCAGCCATGGCTAGCGCCGACAAAGGTGTTTGTGTTGCCGGACGCACCACAAAGGTACAACCAGCCGCCAGCGCTGCAGCGGCTTTACGGGAAATCATGGCATTCGGGAAGTTCCAGGGAGTAATAGCTGCCACCACACCCACCGGCTGCTTAATCACCAGGATGCGCTTGTCACCGGAGGGCGCCGGAATAGTGTCGCCATAAACCCGCTTAGCTTCTTCAGCAAACCATTGAATAAATGCCGCACCATAAGCGATTTCGCCGCGAGCTTCAGCCAGAGGTTTACCCTGCTCAGCAGTCAGAATCTGCGCCAAATCGTCCTGATGCTGCATCATCAGGGCGTACCATTTTTGCATCAAAGCAGCACGCTCATTAGCAGAGGTTTTTGACCAGTCAGCAAAGGCTGCTTTGGCGCTTTTTACTGCCAGTTCAGTTTGTTCAACGTCAGCGTTGTGTACCCGGGCGATAACTTCACCGGAAGCCGGATTGGTTACCGGGAGCTGAGTATTGCTGCTGTGCCAGCTGCCGTTGATATAAGAAAAGTGTTTGAGTAATGCATCATCATGCAAACGCATTGTGTTTCACCTGTCATGTCATTGCGAATAGGTGAATTAGAGCGGGATCAGGCAACAGATAAAATACAAAACTTCCAATCTAATGTTTTATATCATTAAAACTTTATATCACTCCGCATGACATACCAGGGCAAAAATACCCTAGCTTAAAAAACTTCCATATATGGCTAAATAGCCCTGGATTTGGAGTATTAAAAGTGTCCGCTGCGGACACTTTTTCTGTCCGCGGACACTTTTCCAGTGAGACAAAAAATATTTATTCTTTTATTTTCAATGACTTATAAATTGGCACGGTACTGGCTATTTTTTCTGTAAATTTATCGAAGGAATGCCACTATGTTGCTATTACAGTTTTTTACTACGCCATTGACCATCCTGGCCTTTGCATTTTGTGTCGCTTTGTATGACGACTATTCAGCATTAAAAAGGGGCCAACAATGATACGGGATACAGGCGCACAAGATGTAGTGATGGCGACACCCCGCAAGGGCAAAATAAAGTGGATAGTCGCAGCTGCGGTATTGGTGATCGGAGCCGTATCCGCCAATGCATTGATAAACAGCAGTGACGCCAGTTTATCGATCGAACGCGCGACGGTACAAATTGCCACAGTAGAAAAAGGCGAATTGATGCGAGACATCGTGGCTACCGGACGCGTTGTAGCAGCCAATGCCCCCCAGCTATACAGTCCTGAGAAAGGGTTTGTAAACCTGCAGGTAAAAGCCGGTGAGGATGTTAAGACCGGTCAGGTGGTCGCTACAGTGGACAGCCCGGAGTTAGATAACCAACTCAAACAGGAGCGCTCTGAGCTGGCACGCCTGGAAGGTGAGCTGGCGCGTAAAGAGCTGGACACCCGACGCCAGTCACTCACCATATCCAAACAGGCGGATTTAGCAAAACTGGATCTGGTGGCTGCCGAAAGGGAAAACCGCAGAGCACAAATATCCATTAAAGATCATTTGATTAATCAGATTGATCTGGAAAAAGCCAAAGATGAACTGGCGCGTGCGCAGGTTACTTTTAAACACGCAGAGCAGGAAGTGGCACTGGCTAAAGATACCCTTGCCTTCGAACTGGAATCGGTGCGCAATACCATTGAACGACAAAAACTGGTGGTATCTGAACTGGAACGTCAGGTAGAAGCTCTCACGATTAAGGCTACCGTGAATGGCATGGTTGGGAGTCTGTTTGTGCAGGACCGTACTCTCGTAGCAGCCAATGACTCATTGATGACCCTGGTGGATCTCAGTGCTTATGAAGCTGAAATCAATGTACCCGAAAGCTATGCCAATGATTTGGGCTTAGGGATGGATGTTGAGCTGAAATTAGCGAATAAAACCGTTACCGGCACGCTGTCCGCTATTTCACCTGAAGTAACCAACCGCGAAGTCACAGCCCGGGTTAAATTCAGCCACGATAACAACATGGGCATACGCCAAAACCAGCAGTTATCAGCACGGGTATTACTGGAACAAAAACAAGATGTATTAAAAGTCCGACGCGGCAGCTTTACCCAGTCTGGCGGTTTTGTGGCTTATCGTCTGGAAGGCGATATCGCCCGACGCATCGATATACAACTGGGTGCTACCAGCATGCGGGAAGTAGAAATACTCAGTGGGGTACAACCCGGCGATCAGTTAATTATTTCAAACTACGAAGAATTTGCGCAAGCCAACTCAATTTTGTTGCGCTAAGCCATTAACTATTACAAGACAGAATAAACAAGGAATCCACTATGTTAAGTATGCAAAACATCAGCAAAATGTATCAGACTGAAATGGTACAAACTCACGCCCTAAAAGACTTTAACCTGGAAGTGGATGAAGGTGAATTTATCGCCGTAACCGGCCCGTCAGGTTCAGGTAAAACCACCTTCTTAAACATCGCCGGCATGTTAGAGCCATTTACCGGTGGTACCTATTCTCTGGATGGTGTGGATGTGGGCAGTCTGTCAGATAACGCCCGTGCTGATTTGCGCAATCAGAAAATTGGTTTCATCTTTCAAGGCTTTAACCTGATCCCCGATTTAAACCTTTATGAAAACGTTGAAGTGCCGTTGCGCTATCGCGGAATTAAATCCGCAGAGCGCAAGCGCCGCATTGAAAGCTGCCTGGAGCAGGTAGGCCTGGCCAGTCGTGCCAAACATTTGCCGCAGCAGTTGTCCGGCGGTCAGCAACAACGCGTGGCGATTGCCCGTGCCCTGGCGGGCGAGCCGCGCTTTTTGCTGGCCGACGAACCCACCGGCAACCTGGACAGCCTGATGGCCCGTCAGGTGATGGAGCTGCTGGAACAAATCAATCGCGATGGTGCCACTATCATCATGGTAACTCACGATCCTGAGCTGGCTCGTCGGGCACCTCGCAATGTACAAATCGTCGATGGCCAGATGGCAGACATTACTCTGTATCAACGCAATGGTGTTGAACCTATGCAAAAAATAGCAGGAGCCTGAGATGTTTTTACACTATCTGGATTTAAGCTGGCGCAGCTTTAAGCGTACTCCGGTGGTCAGTGTACTGATGGTATTTGCCGTCGCTGTGGGTATCGGTATCACCATGACCAGTTTGTCGGTGTATCACATGATGTCGATGGATCCCATTCCTGAAAAAAGTGATAAATTATTCCACCTGCAGTTACAAACCATGGAAGGCGAACAAACCCGTCGCGGCTCGCCAGATGGTTTACCCTACCAGATGACCTATCAGGATGCCGTGGCATTGAGCAATGCGCCCATTCCTGCACGCAAAGTACCCAGTATGAAAGCCGGTTTCTCGGTTCATATGAATACACCGGAGGTTAAACCCTTTATTGAAACTGCGCGCATGACCAATCGCGACTTCTTTGACATGTTCAACCTGTCGTTTGTGCATGGTGGCCCCTGGACACTGGAACAACAAGACAATGCCACACCGGTAGTGGTAATAAACGAAGAAATCAACAATCGTTTATTTGGAGGCGCTAACTCTGTTGGCAACATGATCTATCTGGATAACCGCAGTTATCTGGTTGTCGGTGTCATGAAGCAATGGAAACTCAATATCAAGTTTTATGATGTCAATAACGGCGCATTCCACGATGCCGAGCAGTTGTTCCTGCCCTTTTCATTAATCGCTCCCTTTGAAATAGACACCTGGGGCAACACCAATGGCTGGAAAAGTGAAGAAACTAACACCTTTCAGCAAAAAATGCGCTCTGAGGATCTGTGGATTCAGTTTTGGGCTGAGTTAAACAGCGAACAGGAAGAGCGCGAGTATGGCGAATTCCTGATGAGTTATATGCAGGAACAACAAAAATCAGGTCGCTTTGACCGTGACCAGCTGGAATACGCTCTGCGGGATGTGTTGGAGACTATGGATTACCGTGGTGTGGTATCTGAAGATAACCGTATTTTAGTCGGATTAAGCTTTATGTTCCTGGCCGTATGTCTGGCCAATATTTTAGGACTACTACTGGCTAAATTTTTACGTCGCGCTCCGGAAGTAGGCGTTCGCCGTGCCCTGGGAGCCAGTAAAACCCAGGTTTTCTATCAACACTTAGTGGAAGTCTCGTTACTGGGACTGATGGGTGGCATCGTTGGCATTGGCATTTCGCAACTGGGTTTATGGGGTGTACGTTTGACTCAGGACTATTACACCGAACTCGCCACCATGGATATCACCATGCTCATAGCCGCCCCGGCTATTGCCATTACATCCTGCGTCATAGCCGGTTTGTATCCAGCCTGGCTGGTGTGCAGAACCACGCCTGCCACTTACCTGAAAACTCAATAGGAGAGCCAACATGTCTGAATTAAAGCCTATTTTTAATGCCCTGTTGCGCTCCAAAGCAGGCGCACTGATGCTGCTGTTTCAAATCGCGATTACCACAGCGATAGTCAGTAATGCGGCATTCATCATTTATGACCGGATGACTTATCTGAACAAAGAAACAGGCTATCCGGAGGAAGAACTGTTCTATTTTCGGGTCACCAGTTTTGAGGAAAACGCCGATTACAATCAACAAATTGAACTGGACGAAGCCCTGCTACGCAATATACCGGGTGTGATCAATGCCGCGAACTTCACAGCGGTGCCATTAACCGGTAGTGGCTCAAGCTCCAGCTTTAGTGTTGTGCCAGAGCCCGAAGAAGGCCGCTCTGCCAATGCCGCCTATAGCATGTCGGATCACAACGCCATAGAAACTTTGGGTGTCAAACTCATAGCAGGTCGGGACTTTACTGAAGAGGATGTGGTGTTTGCCCAAAATTACGACAAGCTCCCTACGGTAGCGATTGTCAGCAAGGCCTGGGCGGAAGAACTGTTTCCCGATGAAGACGCTTTGGGCAAGGTATTTTACGTGCGCAATGCTCCGGCTAAAATTATTGGTATTGTAGAGCAAATGACCGCCCCCTGGCCAAGTAGCAACGTGGCAGAAAAAGTGGTTATTTTTCCACTGATTAACGGAACAGCCAGACAAAAATTCATTGTCCGTGCTCATGCCGGTGAGCGGGCCGCCATAATGCGACAGATTGAAGATTTGATGCTGCAGGAAAACAATCAACGGGTTATCACTTCACTACAGGGATTAGATGAGGCCAAAGCAGAATACAATGCGTCTGATACACTGATGTTGAGAATGCTGGTTGTGTTAATAGTCGTTTTAGTGTCTGTGACAGCACTGGGGATCTTTGGATTAACCCTGTTTAATATCAGCAAGCGCACTAAACAAATTGGTACCCGCCGTGCCATCGGCGCCAGAAAATCAGACATCATTCGTTATTTCTTACTGGAAAATACCATGGTGTGTCTGGCGGGCTTAGTCCTTGGCTGTATCGGTGCAATATTGGTAGCGCATCAGTTAATGGCACATTATTCCCTGCCTGCGCTAGATTATGCCTATGTTGTTGGTACCGCGTTGTTTGTATTGCTGATCAGTCTCTTAGCGGTTATTGTACCCGCCAGAAGAGCTGCCAATATCTCGCCCAGCATCGCCACTCGTAGCATCTAAGCCGCCCTCAAAAGCAGCGCCAGACGCCACTGGCGCTGCCAGGCAACAAACAAAGACGTAAACACCGGGAAATATGGATAAGATACTGATTGTTGACGACAATCCCGCCGTGCTGGATGCCCTGTCACTGATGCTGGAACTGCACGGTTATCAACCTGTGACCGCTGCCAGTCCCGCAGAAGCCATTCAGGCCGTGGATCACCAAAGCATTACACTGGTGATTCAGGACATGAACTTCTCCGCTGATACAACATCAGGCGAAGAAGGTGTTGCATTGTTTTATCAATTGCGGGAGCTAAACCCTCATTTGCCTATCATTTTGATCACCGCCTGGACCGAGCTGGAGCAGGCAATAGGACTAGTGAAAGCCGGTGCGGCCGACTATATCGCCAAGCCATGGGATGACAGTAAATTATTAACCAGCGTGGCCAACCTGATTGAACTGGGCAAAGCCAAAGCGCAATCGGCGCAACTGGCCCGGGTTAAACAGGCACAGCAAAATGCCGTTCAGGCGGCACAAGATATTGGCTTAATTTACGCCAGTGAACCCATGCAACGCACTGTCGATATGGCTATTCAGGTGGCCCGCTCTGATGTATCGGTACTTATCACTGGCCCCAATGGTACCGGTAAAGAAAAAATTGCTGAGCTGATACAATCACAATCCCCCCTGAAACAGCAGCCCTTTATAAAAGTCAATGCCGGCGCGTTGCCCAAAGAACTCATCGAAGCAGAGTTGTTTGGCGCAGAAGCCGGAGCTTATACCGGCGCCAATAAAGCCCGTATCGGCCGTTTTGAAGCCGCGGATGGCGGCACGTTATTTTTAGATGAAATCGGTAACCTACCACTGGATGGGCAAACTAAACTGCTCAGAGTCTTGCAAACTGGCGATTTTGAACGCTTAGGCTCAGTGGTAACCCGACATGTTAAGGTTCGGGTGATTTCAGCCACCAATGCCAATTTACTCAGTATGATAGCCAGTGGCGACTTTCGCGAAGATTTGTACTATCGCCTCAACGTAATTGAGCTAAATGTGCCTGCCCTGTGCGACAGGCGCGACGATGTGTTACCCCTGATAAACCACTTTTTGCCCGGGCGGGAAATCAGTAAGACGGCGCAAAAGCAGCTCACAGATTACGACTGGCCAGGTAATGTCAGAGAGCTGGAAAACGCCTGTAAACGGGTGGATGTGTTAAAACCAGACGGTGTATTAGAAGCTGAGGATTTTGCCCTGTCAAAACCTGCAACTCAAACCGTGAATTCACCGCTTAGTACCCATCAGACGACAACTTCTGTAGCCGCTCAGGCCGAGCCTGGCAAACAGGACTTACTGGATGCCATGAAAGCGCATCAGGGTATTGTCGCCAGAGTGGCTAAGCAGTTTGGAATGAGCCGCCAGGCCTTATATCGCCGCCTGCAAAAATTTGACATAGACTATTAACGCCGTACTTCAGGATGTAAAAATCAGCACATGAATTTACAACTAAAACTGCAAAAGGTAGTACTTTGTTGCACTCTGTTCGCCTGTATTCCGACGCTTTATCTGTTACAGACTCAAGTTGTCAACAAGCTGTTGTTGTTAACTGGCATTGTGTTTTTTTGTTGGCAAGTAAGCGGCTATGCACTGCGTCGTTTTAATCAGGGTATGGCAGGACTTGAAACCGGGTTACTCAATTTTCTGGATGGCGAATATGCGTCTTTGTTGTCCTACAATGATAACGACGAATTGGGCAATCTGAGCCGATTATACAATCAAACCGCCGAAAAACTCCGAGCCGAAAAACACTGGATTTACCAGCGAGAATTAATGCTGGATAAAGTACTGCAAAACTCCCCGGAAGTTTTATTGCTGATCAACGACCGCCAGCAGGTGGTTTTCAGCAACTGGGCCGCCCGTCACTTTTTCCAAATCAACAATACCAAACTGGAAGGTTTAGTATTGGAAGAACTACTGAACAATGCTCCGGAAGCAGTCAGCAATGTCATACTCCAGGCGCAGGAGGGGTTATTCAGTATTAACAATGACTCTGACGAACAGCAAACCTGGCATCTGGCCACAGGCCAGTTTTTACTGAATAACCAACAACATCAGTTGTACATCTTAAAACAAATGACCCGGGAGCTTAGCCGCCAGGAAGTGGCCGTCTGGAAAAAGGTGATCCGCATTATCAGTCATGAGTTAAACAACTCCCTTGGCCCGATCTCTTCTATGTTGAACAGCGGTAAGTTACTCACTGAGCAAGTGCAGGATGAGCGCCTTAACCGGGTATTTAATACCATCGAAGAGCGCATTAAACACCTGGTCACTTTCGTGCAGGGTTATGGCAAATTTGCCAAACTGCCGGAGCCCAAATTGCAATTTGTTGAATTTGAGAAGCTGGCGGAACAATTGTCACAACAATGGTCTTTTAATGCTGACTTCCCCGAAGGATTAGTATTTCACGCCGACCCAATCCAACTGGAGCAATTGCTGATAAATCTGTTAAAAAATGCTCATGAATCTGGTTCTGAAGCTGGTGACATTACGCTGCGTCTGGAGAAAAAGCTGAACCGCGTGGTCATTGAAGTGTTAGACAAAGGCAAAGGCATGTCTGAATCAGTGCTTTCTCAGGCCCTGATCCCGTTTTATTCCACCAAAAATAGTGGCAGCGGCCTGGGTCTGGCGCTGTGCCGGGAAATTGCTGAAGCCCATCACGGTCACATTGCGCTGCAAAACCGCCAGGAAGGCGGACTTTGCGTCAGGGTGAGCCTGCCTTGCATATAGTTAGTGGAGCATGGTTTTAGTTAAGACCTGCTACTTGTTGTTGAGGGTGCCCAGTTGCTTCTTGTAGTAACGGAATTAACTTATCAGCGACAGGTAAAAATACCTGCTGATAAACATCATCAACGTCTTTTGGGAAATACACCCGATGTACCTGATATCGCGCTTCGCCCTGCAACTGGAACAGGTGCAACATTTTAAAATCAATAAGTTGCGCCAGATTTTGCACCGTTTCCGGACATTGGAAAACACCATAAAAGGGTTCAACTTGTTGCAGTATTTCCATAATTTCCGGGTCAACACGACGCAAATCATCGAGTACCTGCAACATCAATAAATCGTATAGATCTGCCGATGCAGTCTGCCACAGAGGCGCTGGTTGCTCCTTATTGTGCAAGGTGGCCAGTGAAAAAGCCTCCTGAGTATTCAGACCCAACGTTGCAAGTTGCAAATCCAGCGGTACAATAGATTGTGGGGATGCGGGCAATAAATCCGCTACTAACTGCCTTCGCTGTTGCAACCAGTCATGCAGGCCCTCAACCCGATTCACTTTACTAAATCGAAGAGGATGTGCATCACGAAACTGATAATAAGACAGTAAAAGTGCTTTTCTTGCCTGGCGGTAAGCCGTTTCCTGATGCTGAGTCAAACGTCTGAATGCCCCCTTGGCTGTCGCGCTGCCCATCGCCAGATTGGATACCAATAACTCTGGTCCGAAATCGTGTTCAGCAATAAAACGAACACCACCGCGACGCATTGATTCCGGTCGCCAAACCAGGAATGAAAAACGCTCTGAATTGCTGTCTCCCTGAATTAAACGATTGATTTTTTCAGCATGAGTGTGATGCATAGCTTCCGGCCTCGGCCCATCAATGATGCTGTCACCAAACACGCCGGGCCATTCCAAGAAAGAGCCCCAGACAGGCCGCGCATTGCTGCTGCCATGACATTCCTGACAGCTGGGATCATTGCGTTTCAAGGTTGGTTTACTCCCTGAAAAGTCAAACACTGAAAACTCCCAATGACCTGTTTCACTGTGTAATTGCGCCACGTCCAACAGGTGATAAGTAGGGTCATCGGGTTTGGTACCTACATTCATTAAAAACTGCCCGTCAGTGCCAAACAAAACAATACGCGGAAACTCAAGATTAGCTTGCCCAGTGGCCCGGGTATGTTCCAGCAACGAAAAGTGTGTGCGGTAATGCCGGGGTAAGTGTGCGAGCAAGCCTGTTACGCTGATGATGTCATGGCGTTCAATGAATTCTGCCACTCCGGTGATAGTCATCGGCAGCGCCTGCTCTGCATTAACCGAATGCAGCGAAGCTATCGGAGTAATGGTATCAAAGGCCGATGCAGGACAAAGCTCAGCGCCAGAAAAATGTCCACCGGAATGGTACAGTTGTTTCTGTACGACAGCCTCACTAGCCGGTGCATAATCAAGCTCACCAGCCGCCATAGAACTGCTAACCTGGATAAAAGCCAATGCAAAGCATAGTGCCAAACCCTGCCAGTTAAATCGATTCATCATTTAAATTCACCCGGGTAAATTTACTGTGTTCAAGAATTTGTCGTACACTGCGCCTGATCCATTGCGAAGGAAGCGGCCCGGGTTCCAGTTCGTAAGACTGAAGCTCAACATTAAACCGGCAATCCCAATGATACAGCCGCATAATATTGTTTTCTAAAACCAACAGACTGATGCTCCCCGGCCAGCGGACAAAATACTGATAAGACATACATCCTTCCACCACGTGACCATTTGCAACGACCACACCAGGAAATTCTACTGGCCAGTCTGAAATCAGAAATCGCTGTAAACCATCGCCGGAATCAGCCAGCGTTGCGATGTAATTACCGAATTTATCCATGTCCACCATTGGCACCTCAACGTCGGTACGGATATCCACAACAGGCTCAGGCTGATGCCGCGGTGTTTTCACAAGATCAGCTCTGGGCCGCTGAACATTAACCGCATCATTGACTTGCGCTCTTTTGAGCGGCAAAGGCGCACTAACGGAACTTGTTTCAGCCGTGCAACAGGAAGATTTTAGTGACCCGACAGCCAACCAAATGCCAAGGGTCAAACCCAACGAGGAACCTACAATGGTCAGTAATCGCCGATTAGAAGTTGATCGCGGCATCATTTAATACCAACAAAAGGCCAAGCCAATCGGGCACAAACGTCCTTGTTTGCACGCTTTCGAGGCTTTATGAGCAATAGTCAGTCATTTGCTGCGGTGTAAAGCATTGGTTTGTGCTGGCGCAATAATGAGGATGTGAAGAGGGGCAATTATTGCTCACCGGAAAATCGCCATCGCCGCCATTGCCGTTATCGCCATTGCCGCTATCTCCGTTGCTACCACCACCGGTATCGCCGCCATTATTGCCACCGCCAGTACTGCCTCCGGACATTGCCGAAACCAGTTGACTGAATTTGCCATTGTAACCAGGATCGCATACCCGTTGGCTGCCATTGTATTGTCCATCGTACCAGGCGGTTACCGCAGAGGGGTTTGAACCAATTGTTGAGCCTGCTGTGGTTTTCCAATAACTGGGTTGCCATGTGCGGGTGAATGCCAGCATATTGTTCTTAACATGTTCTTCGAGATCGCCGGCGTACTTGTCCACCATGGGATCCCCCAAATAAAGTCCGATATAGGACAAAATATCGTCCGTTGCCAAACCAGAACTAAATCCGGTGGATAATAGCTGACAAGGATCAGCTCCTTTTGCCTGACTGGCTTCGTTGCGATCAATGATCTGATCACCATTCGTGTTCAGCTCTGCCACCAGACCTAAACCTCGATTTTTAGCAGTGGTCACCTCATTGCCGTCAATGACACCATTATTATTCGTATCTTCAGCAAATAAAGCGGCAAAATACAGGGCTGCATCAGCCGCAGATATCGTGTAATTAACTCCCGGCGGTTGACCGGTATAGCCTGACTGATCAATGAATTGCTGATCAATGTCGATGCACAGGTTGTATTCAATATCCAGGATAGATTCACGCACCTGCAAAGGATCATTACAGACCCCCATGGTAGTCACTATCTGACCTGCAGCATTGCTACAGGCAGTGCCATTGGCCAACACATTCACGCACACTGCATCACACCAAGGTTGTGTGTGCTCAGTAGACATATCTTTACCTGCGGCAGCGGGATGTTTTTCCCCCAGTTCAATGGGTGGGCATTGCGCCGCATTTAAATTGAAACTCAACAAAACGCCAAGCGATACCAGGGCGTAAGCAGCACCATATCTTGCAAATTTAAGCAATCTCATAAAAAACCTTTTTAATGTTAACTTAGACAGCGGGGAGCAATTAGCTTCCCCATGAATTGAAACTCTGTCCCTGGTTATCAGGGTGATGTAAATGTCACTACATCAGAAATCAGGTATTGCCCCTGCGTAGCATCCTCGACTTTGAATTCAATACTGTAAGATTGCCCCAGGATGGCATTCGTTACCGTACGGACATATTCACCATTACTTTGCGCACCTGGTACACAATAGCCATCACTACACAGGTAATGCCAGGCGGCTGACCAGCCATTGTCTTTGTGAAATATCTGAAAACGGCTGTCAGACAGATAACGTATGCCAAAATCACTTTCAGTCGCGGGGTTTTCACCGTTATCGCCGGAACCTGAACCACTACCGCTATCGCCATTCCCCGGTTGGCCAGCATCCCCCGAGGCTGTGAATGTCACAGTATCACTGGTTATAAATTGACTTAGCGCATCATCCTGAACTTTAAACTCAATATCGTAACTTTGGCCGAGGGTCATGTTGTCGAACTGCAACTGATAATAGCCATTGCTGAGTGTCCCCGGGTAACATGCCCCGTTGACACAAAGGTAATGCCAGTTTCCGGTCCACCCATTGTCCCGGTGAAATACCACAAAACTATCGGTATCGATGTAACTGATGCCAAATTCGCTATTCGGGTTTCCACTCCCGCTATCACCGCTGCCATTGCCATTGTCGCCGCTGCCACTGTCACCATTATCGCTGCCACCATCACTACTCTCCCCGTAACCTAACTGTGTAAACAGGTTACTTCCCGCTTTGAGAAAAGTACTTTGATTGATTTGTGCGTTCCAGTTGCTCAGTATTGTGCTGTTAGCCTGTACCCGACTATCTCCCCAATAGCCTTCGGTGTAACCGGTAAACACACCATTACTGTATCCGCCCCAGCGATATTGCTCCGGACTATCCCAATCGGCATTGATGTAGGTTATTCCTTTAACGACATCAGCATAATCCTGCAAAATGAAATTAAAATACCCTGAAAACCACTCGTTCCAGATCTGTTGCCCTGACTTGTTTACCCGGTTACTGCCGCCTGCGCCGTCTGCAGAATAGGTGCCTTGCGCCAGGTCATATCTCTGTGGGGTTGATTCATTGATAAACAGTGGCTTGCCTTTCTGTCGGGCAAACTCTGCCGCCTGTTGAACGCGGCTCAGACTGGTGCAGTCTTGTGGAGAGAAGTAAGACAGTCCGATCCAGTCAACAATGTTGTCGCCCGGATACCAGTTATTCAGATCCTCGTACTGATTGTAACAATAGGAAGAAACCTGCCATATCAAAGCTATTTTATCGGCGTGCCCCAGGGCATCTATTCGATTTCGGACATACTGAAAGGAGCTTTTTATGCGCGCGGGGGTATGACTGGTGTTCCACTGAACACCATCAACCTCGTAGGCCCAGCGCAAATATACAGGGCGATCATAGCCTGCCAGCGTATTCAGCAAGGTATCAATATTGGCGTTGTAATTCCCGGCGACAACAGCGCCAAGCTGATTATTCATTGATACACCAACAATTAATGCCGCATCAGGAAACGCCGCAGCCAACTCAGCAACGTTGTTGCGCCCTGCTCCTGCATCCGCATCAGAAAACAGCCCATCCAGTTGCACAATGCCAACATAATTTGCAACACCGCCTGGGCGCTGCCCTAAATCAGCGACATAATCATTGATGCTATCGACATCCTGACCGATGGAAAAGAGTACCCCGTTGTTCGGTGCCAAAGTTGCATCTTCCGGCGCCGCATTAACACTATGACCAAATAAAAAACAACACAAAAGCAATAGTCCCGGCGCAGAGAGGTTGCCTAACTTCCCTACCATTTCCGTTCTTTGTTGCACTTTTCTGATATTGTAAAACCAATGCATTTCACCCCCTTCCGATTAACACCTGAAAAACATTTAATTAACATTTGCACACACTATAGGGCGAATTTTTTGCACCTCAACAGAACTGGTGACTTTGATAAAGCACTTACAAAATTTCGTTATAACCTCCCCGGATCACAGCTTGACTGCCAGGCACCACCAATGTTTATCAAGAATCACAACATACGGTTAAGTATCCTTGTCTTCACACAAACGTTAATTAATTGTTAATTTTGTGTGATGAATACGTATGCATGCGGTTCAAATAGTGTACAGAAATGGTCAGACTTAACCCGGTCAAAAAATTAAACGTCCCGCTTCCTTGTGCACACGGCGGCTTCGCTTTTTTGATACCAGGATTAAACATCACAGTATTGAGATTAGAAAATGATTAAAAAGTTAAGACAGTTACTCACGGGTATCGTGATATCCGCCGTATGTTATTTGCCGGCCGCCCAGGCAGATGTCATCCTCCACGCCTTTAACTGGGAATATTCCGAAGTAGCCGCCAAAGCTCAGGAAATTGCCAATCTGGGTTATAAAAAAGTGCTGGTATCTCCGGCCTATAAATCCAGTGGGAACGAATGGTGGGGCCGATATCAGCCGCAAGACTACCGTGTTATCGACAATCCTTTGGGGGACACCAATGACTTTCAGGCCATGATACAGGCGCTGCAGTCTGTCGGTGTTGAAACCTATGCCGATATCGTGTTTAACCACATGGCTAACGAAGCCTGGCTGCGCTCAGACCTGAATTACCCCGGCACTCTGGTGCTGGATGAATATGCTCAGAATGCAAGTTATTACAATTCTATCAAGCTGTTTGGTGATCTCACCGACAACCTGATCGCCCCTTGGGATTTCCACGATCCAGGCTGTATTACCGACTGGAACAACCCGGGCCATGTACAATACTGACGCTTGTGCGGTGGTAACGGTGATACAGGCTTACCGGACCTGGACCCAAATAACTGGATTGTGGCGCAACAAAAACAATACCTGCAAACCCTTAAAAACATGGGAGTAACCGGCTTTCGGGTAGATGCGGTTAATCACATGACCAACTATCACATCAATGCGATATTCGACCAAAACATTAAAAATGGCGTGCATGTATTTGGTGAAGTGATTACTTTTAGCGGTGCCGGAAACTCAGACAACGACAACTTTCTGGTTCCTTATATGAGTGGCACGGGCCACGCCGCATACGACTTCCCACTATTTGCGCAAATGCGCAGTGCTCTGGGTTTTGGTGGTTCCATGAGCCAGTTAGTTGATCCAGGCGCTTATGGGCAGGCACTGCCAGGTTCGCAAGCCGTTACCTTTAGCATTACCCACGATATCCCGCTGAATGACGGGTTTCGCTTTCAGATATTAGATCCCACCGACGAATTCCTGGCCAATGCTTATATTCTGGGACGCAACGGCGGTGTACCTATGATTTATTCAGACCATAATGAAAGTGCTGACAAAGGCGACAATGGTCGTTGGCAGGACATGTACAAACGCGGTGACATAGCCGGCATGATTGATTTCCACAACAGTGTGCAAGGCTCAGGTATGCAGGTGACTAGCCACAGCGACTGCCACATACTGTTTAAACGCGATCATCAGGGCGTAGTCGGTATCAACAAGTGCGGTAATGGCATTGATGTTTGGGTAGATACTCAGGCTGACAACCTGTGGTGGTATCGCAACTACCGCGACACCTTAAGCAGCGATGTGCAATACATCACCAGCCAATGGCATAAGTTCTACCTACCTGGCCGCGGTGCCAGAATGTGGCTGATGGAATAAAGATTCTGTTTAAGAAATGATCCAAAAGCCCGGTTATCTCCGGGCTTTTTTGTTTTCAGAATAGCTAATTCAAAACCAGGGCAAAAAAGCCCTGGCTTTGAAGTACATGTAACTATTCGTTTAAATTGTCGATGGGAAGTTTAGCTTTTCTATGAAAGGCATAGTTGGTAGCACTCCAAACTGAAGCACCATAACATAAAGAGGCAATAACCCAGACTAAACAACTCAACAAGAAGTAGGTTACAGGCTCTTCCGCTTCCAGGGTGATAGACTTAAACGTAGCGAGGCTAAATATAATAAAGGAAATAACTCCCCATTTAAGCATGCCTTCTACCAATAAAAATCGCATCAATCCCCGATGCTTGTAAGCTTCCCATTTCCGAACTTCAACGTCTGTCCAGTCTTTAAATAATGAGCATGAATAGATTAGTATTTTGTGCATTCGCCTTTCCTACCTCTCAGCCAAACCCACAGAAAAACACATTGCATTGTAACTATCAGAAAAAAGTATGCCTTGATGAAAATCATAAGTAACCTGTACCAAAGTACAGTTTTTCACATTGATAGCCGAAATCTGTATTTTAGCTAACAATACACCTTGTTACGCCCCTAAATAGGCGTCACCAGCAATTGCTTACTCTTCAGCAACGTATTCCAGGATATCGCCTGGCTGGCAATCCAGGACGGCGCAGATTTGTTCCAGGGTGCCAAAACGAATGCCCTTGACTTTACCCGTGCGCAGCAAAGATAAGTTTTGTTCGGTGATACCCACTTTGGCCGCCAGCTCTTTGCCCCGAAATTTGCGTTTTGCCAGCATGGCATCCAGATTTACCACGATTGGCATAACGATTCTCTATCACATCTCACTATATAAACTGCTTATTTTCTTCTTCCAGCGCGTTGGCTTTCACCAACATATCACTGAGTACCCAAAAAATAATCGCCAGCGCCAGCATGGTAAACTCATCACTGCCCAGAATCAGCGATAACACCTTTTGCCCGGGAGGGTGATGCCAGGATAACAATAAGCTAAGTATTGCAATATGAAGGGGCTTTAACAAAGACTGCAGCAGTAAAAACAGGGAAAACAAACGCAAATTGCGACTGTTGGCGAGATTGAACAACTCGCCTCTGGCAAAGTTTACAAATGCTTTGCGCAAATAATAAAGGCCCGCCAGTCCAACACAAAAATAAGCGAAAGTCGCCGCCCACACAGCATACCATTGCACATCCGTAACCCCGTGCCATTGAATTGCCAGATTCAGTGTTTGCTGTGCTAACGAAGCAAAAGCCTGAATATCAATCACCAGGTAAGCGGCAATTAAGGGGGAAAGCACCAAAATTATCTGACAACCCCACGAAACCAACCCGGCCAATCTCTGTGTCATTTTACTCTCAACAATAGCATCATCATGCCATGAATAATAACTGATAGTATGACAATAAACAGCCCGAAATCAGGTTATCAGAGGTTCTAGATGAATTTAATTCAACCGGAAGACTTCATGAATTTTAAATGCACAATCCCCACAATTAAGCCCCATAATATCGAATTTAAGCCCAACAATTGAATACCGGATAAGGTAATGAGGAAGGTCAAAATGGCCGACTCTCTTGCTGTGACATCACTAAAACTCGATTGTAAACACATCAGTAAGGTGCCCAACAATGCAAAACCTGCCAGCATTTTGATCACCTCACCGGGCATGGCCAGAAACAGGTTTACCACGGTTGTAGCAAAAATTCCGGCTAACAGATAAAACAATCCGGCCCAAAGCACAGCCTTATAACGCTGTTTTGCATCAGTATCTACATCAGAAGTCATGCAGATAGCCGCCGATATTGCTGCCAGGTTGAGACTAAATCCCCCAAGAGGTGCGGTTAGCATGTTAGTTAACCCGGTTCCGAGTAAAACAGGTTTAACCGGTGCCTGATACTGAAAACTTTTCAGCATAGCAATGCCTGGCAGATTTTGGGAAAGCATTGTGACCAGGTATAAGGGTAAAGATAAATTCAGCACAGCTAACCAGTCAAACTCAGGGGTAATCCAGACAGGTTGAGCCAGTTCGGTGCTAATCCCCTGCCCGCCTAACCCTATGCCGAAGCCATTTACTCCGTTAAAAGTAATAATGAGCGCCAGCAGCAACAGGATCGCCATTGCGTATTTTGGAACAAAGCGTTTTGCCAGTAAAAAGCCACTGAACATCAAAACAAAACTCAGTGTATCGGATTCAGCAATAGCGAAACTACTGAGACAAAAAGGTAACAGAATGGCCGCCAACATTGCCGTTGCAATGGCGGGTGGTACGTTTTGTAAGAGGTCCCGCAAAGGTCGAATCAAGCCGGTCAGAAACACCATCGCCCCGGTTGTTACGAATGCCCCCAAAATTACCGGCATCTCATAATTAAACGAGGCCCCCGCTAACATAGCCGCTCCCGGTGTGGACCAGGCGGTCAGCAAGGGCGTTTTATAATACCAGGACAACCCAATGGAGCTTAGCCCCATGGCAAGTCCCAGCGCCAACAACCAGCTTTCAGTCTGTTGTGCGCTGGCTCCCAGTGCTGTCGCAGCCTGAATAATGATAACGATAGAGCTGGTATAGCCCACCAGTACCGCGGTAAAACCAGCAGAGATGTGACTGTTCCTGATTGTATTGTTCATCAAAACCTCAATGTTTAAGCAAGCTGCTATGTTGAAAAGAGTTGGATAATGCTATGCTTCGTGCGTTATTACGCACAAACAAAAATAACACCGGACGCTATAGCGCACAAGCGATAACAACAGCAGATTTTAAAAATCAGTCAAATTTAAAAGCATCATGAAAGAAAAACAGTTTTTGCAGGAAGTTGCCCAACACTTAAAATCCCTGCGTCAGCAGAAAGGTTTGAGCCTTGATGCCACGGCAAAACTCACTGGTGTTTCCAAAGCCATGCTGGGACAAATTGAGCGTCAGGAATCCAGCCCCACCATCGCCACTTTATGGAAAATTGCCAGCGGTTTGGAGTCCTCATTTTCTGCATTTTTTGCCACCCCCATGGAATTGCGAAGTAGTGAACGTGCCTTTCCAAATGACGGCAACATGCGAGTAAAAACACTGTTCCCATACCAGCCAGATTCCGGTATGGAAATGTTTGAAATCACCCTGACGCAGTATCACGAACAACGCTCTGGTCCACATAACGTAGGGGTTATCGAACACGTTCATGTGTTACAAGGCGAACTTGCCCTGTTTTTTGATGATCAGTGGCATACGTTTAACACCGGAAACAGCGTGCGCTTTTTCAGTGATCAGGCACACGGTTACAAAGCACTTTCAGACACCGTGGTTTTTCAAAATATCATTTGTTATCCAGTTAACAGCTGATTGTTTTTTAATCTTTTTCATAACTTTATTACCATAAAAATCATCGGGTTATCATCGAGTATGGATATTTTTGGGTAATTATTCTTTATGCATTGTAAGGATAATGTTAATTCTTTAATAACGCTGATGGCACGCTCAGCTTGTAACAATGGAAAGTGAAATCAGGATAGAGGAACAGAAATTGAATCGCCCCGGTAAATTCGAAGGCGGATTTGTTTGAGTTATGCTGCCGCATGTTCGCCTAATTGTCGATAATAGTTTTCTTCATATTCAACAGGTGGAATATCACCGATAGGTTGTAGCAGTCTCTTATTGTTGAACCAGTCAACCCAATCTAGGGTGGCAAGTTCAACTTGCTCCAGCCCTTTCCATGGGCCATCTTTGTGGAT
>NZ_JBVTQY010000034.1:0-52503 GCF_055755215.1 Planctobacterium sp. R6 | reverse complement strand
TGTTGTGGAACTTAATCCGGAGAGCAAAAAAGAAGCAGCTTAACGGCTTAGGCGACAACTACCTTGAAAAACGCCGCTTTCATGGCGTAAAAGACGCCGACGGACATTGCTTCAACGATGAAGGCACGTCTGGCGTGATCGTCTTTGAACTGATCGGGAAATTGCGTGCGAATGGTGTCTTCTTCTTTGATGGCATCCGGTTCAAAGGCAACAAAAATTTCTTCCATCACCGGCGGCGCTTTCGGATTTAGCTCTTTGAGCAGATCGTAAATACGTCGTGAATAATCACCGCTGGCCGCAAACAATGCCCGGCTGTTTAGTGTGTCTGGTGGTTCTGCACCAAACGAAAACAGGTTTTTAAGCCTGGAATGGCTGCTGGGGGCGGTCATGGCATGAGGCATCATGGCGGCACCGTCTTTAATGATGTAGTAGCCAATATTCAGTATGTTTGAACAATAAATATTTCTCAAGGCTTCTCCCATGCCGGGTATGCCTTCATGTTCAGTGTCACTTTTGAGCTTATTCTTGTTATTTTTGAGCAGTTCAGTGAAAAATATTTGACCAGGATGAGGAATTTGTTCGGATTCCTGATGAATTTTCAAATTGATAATAGTTTTATCTTTGGAAATATTGCGCACTTCATAAGGCAATTCTTTTAGGGGGATTTGCCTGGTCATGCGCTGTAATTCCGGGAACGCCACATCCACAATCGAAAAGTTGACCCCTTCAAAGGTTTGTTTTAACTCGATACTCAAACCACTTGGAGAAACATCTTCGGTAACGCCTTCCAGTTCACGCTCGTTAAAGGTGACCACTACTTTTGAGCGCAACTGGTAGCGCGACTCGGCGCGTAAATTCTGGTATTTGAAGCGATACAGGGCGACCGGCTCTATCGTTTCGTTTTTATCATGGGCGAAGTTTTTAAGGGCCGGCAGGTGTTTATCTACCAGCTGTCGGCGTTGGTAGGCCTGGTTGCTCATGGAGTCCGTGATGTTGGTGATCAAAACCACATGACTGAGCTTATTCAGGGCTGACATCAATCTGGGGGCCGGCGGGGAGTTTTGCTCTTTTACACTTTCGCCCACCGAATCTGGCAGAGAAAGTGGACGGTAGCATTGTTCCGGATTCATGTGGGTCATCTGCACTTTAAACACCCGCCAACTGGCCTTTTTGGAGCCAAACGCAAAAAACACGTCCTGTAATGCTTTTTTCTGACGCAACTCAGTGTGAGTAGCAGAATAGAAAAACACCTGTCCCGATTCGTAGTGATTGAAGCTGTACAGGTAAGCTTCTTTCAACGGGCTTTCATAAATAGCCTTCAGTCTTTTGGGTGTCAGTGCCTGACTAATGAGAATTTGATTGCTGTCATCCACCCAATAAAACACATTATCTTTATTGTTGTCATTGGTGAGTACAAAGCGGCATTGCAACTTGTTGCCATGATTTTCAACAAATACCGGAATAGAGCAGAAATAGGGTACGTAGTATTGTTCAAAACTCTTGCTGCGGATAGCGTGCAGAGTATTGTCAATATTGACCTTATAGCGGCGTTTGTTGCCCTGGATAAAGCGACGCAGAAACTCATCAAATTGCACATCCGGAGAGCGGATATCGCGCTTCAAGGCGATATGATGCTCATGATCAATCTTCTCTGTTTTAACCACCTGATAACGAATTCCGTTTTTTCGGTCCAGGGCGAATTCGACTTCCAGGCCCCGGAAGAAAACGGCAAGCTGTTCTCCGGTTGTAAATTCGTGTTCGGTTACGGCTTTCACTTTGACACCGCTGACAGACATATCAACAGTGCTGGCTTTGATCACCTTTGGTCCGGCGTGCAATTCCACCCTGACCGCAAAGTTCATACGTTCTTCGCTGCGATGAGCGGAATTGGAAAACTGAAAAGCAGGTACCAGGTATTTGTCCGGAGAATCTTCCTCTTCCTCCTCGTAATAATCAGTCTCGCCAAAGGGATTGCTTTCACCGTTTGTGGCGGGGTCGGCGATGCTGTTTTTCTGGAAGCGCTCAACATCGTCCATGACAGCTTCATAAACACCCACACAATACTGACCAAAAGCCCGTATCTGGCGCTCAAATACATCCTGTGCAGAGGCACTGAGATAATGAATTATTTTTTCATTTTCAAAAGGCTGACATTCCGCCCCGGATATTTTGCGCATATCGATGGCAACTTTGCAGGGGCGCGCCTGGCGTTTTAATTCCAGTTTTAAAATATGCTTGTGAGGGCGGGGCAGGCCTTTTGCGGTTTCGTCGACGATCTGATTAAAGTCAGGCTCATAAACCACGGGTTTAAGTTGCTCAATGATGTCTTTAAAAGGCTCTAATTCACGACTCATTGTGCATCACCTTTAGCAAGGCTTCCCGATTAATCCAAACCCAGACGGATTTTCACTTCTTCTGTGATATCCAGCATGTCCGTAAAGCTCATGATTTGCCATACGTGATTTTGCAACGACTGGGCTTTGTGTGGGGCATACACCTTAATGTAGTTAAGCTCGGCACTGATGTTTTCCGGGTCCGGTTTACCGACCTTGACCATAAATAACTTGATGGCGTAAAACTGTTGCTCGCGATCTTCCAAAATGGAACGCACAAAAGCGATTTTTTGTTCCGTATTGGCAAAATCCACATCCGGCTTCACATTAAATGCTTCCGGACCTTCCAGTTTCGGGTTAAACCCGATATAGACTTCGTGTTGTTTGGGCTTATCTTTGGTTTTCAGATCCCGCATTTCACGGGTTAACCAGTTAGCATGGACATTCTCATGACCGAATAGCGGTAAAATATTGAATTCGCTGCGCTCCAATTCACCATGGGTAAACAAAGGCCAAAGTTGGTTGGGCACATCGCCGCACACCATAACATCGTGTTTCAGGTTCAGGCCATCTTTGGCATAGAACAGCGCCATGTTAAAGATATTGGCCGCAAAGATGTTGCGCAAAGCCTTGCTGTGGTTACTGGTATCTTCAGTAATTTTGGCTTCCAGTACATCGCGGTTCTGGCGGATCAAATCATTGAAAAACTGTTTACCCTGATGGGGTTTGGTTTCTTTGTCCCGATTTTCCAATATCTTTAAATGCAGGTGGTTACCGTGCTCGCTGACATTGACCAGTTGATAATTCATCCGGTCCAGCGTGTATTTGGTGGTCATGGACTGAAGTCCGGGCAAGGATACCTTAATCAATGCGCCTTTGCGGGCCGGAAACTCTTCGTCCATTTCTATCATCATGCCGCTGTATGAGATATCAATGGTGCGGCCATCATAGTAACCTTCGTTCCATTCCAGTCGCGCCTTTTCAGTCAAAAAGTACCGCTGTTCCAGGCGGTTATCGATATATTTATAGGGATGTATTGTCAGCGCGCTGGGTGTGGTTAATTTGGGATGAATCGCTTTGCTGACTCGCGGTAAATCGGCTTTATTCGGAGCGGTATTTTTAAATTGGTGTATCAGCTCAGTGGTGGTGATATCTGTTACCAGAGCCACAAATTTAAGGGTTTTTATATCAGCCATCACACGCGGTGCGGGCGGAGCATTGAGCTTTTTCACCTTCTCACTGACCGATTCAGGTATGGTCAGGGGCGCGTGAGCCTGCTGTGGATGCACATCCGATAGCTGTATTTTAAAGACTTTCCAACTTTCGCGTTTGGTACCTAACGCAAAAAAGGACTGTTGCAGGGTTGGTGTGGCGGCTAATTCTTCGATTGTGGCCGAGCAAAAGAACACCTTATTTTGCTTGATTTGTTTAAAGCAATACACCAGAAAATCACTGGTTTCTTTTTGCATCGCGGTTTTGATCCGCGATGCTGACAACAAATATTCGATACGCACCTGGTCAGCTTCATCTGTCCAGTATTGTACAAAATCTTTATTGGCATTGTTCGTCAGCAAAAACTTGGGGAACAATTTGCCTTGCCTGACTCCCAGAAAAACCGGCACAGATTCCATGTAAGGCGTGTAATATTGCTCGTATATCTTTGAGATGACCGCCTCTTCGGTGTTTTCCAGATTAATTTTATAGCGGCGTTTATATCCGTGAATAAATTTCTGCAAAAAGCTGTTTACTGAGGCGCTGGAGTTTTCAATGTCACGCTTGAAGTTGATTCGTTGTTCGTGACCTTCTTTTTCAATGCGCATGGCCTGAAATGGGATCGGGTTTTTTCTGTCCAGTGCGTATTCGGTTTCCAGGCCTCTGAGGAATACACCGTACTTTTTGTCTTTGAAAAAGGTGATGTCCTCATCGCATTTAACCCGCATACCGCCCACGGAGATATCCATGGTGGTGGCTTTGATTTTTTTGCCTTCTTCGGAAATTATCTCTACCGCAATCGCAAAGTTCATGCGTTCTTCTTTACGGCTTATCACATGAGAAAAGAGGATAGATTTGACAATGTGATCGGCTTTCTCCGTTGGAACGTCTTCATCGGACTTGTCTTCCACCACATCCTTGGTTTGCAGTATTGCTTCTTTTTCTTTTTTGTAAATTTGCTTAAAGGTATTTTCTGAGTTGTTTACCGATTCCCAGACACCCACGGTGTAGCCACCATAAGACATGGTTTCTTCTGCGAAAACGCGCTTGGCTGTCTCATCCAGAAAATGGGTAACACCTTCATATTCAAAGGGTTTACATTCACCGTCTACTTTACCTCGTAAATCGACGGGCTTTTTGGTAGGCTGCGCAAGGCGCTTGAGTTCCATCTTGATCAGGAACACTTTTTGTTTTGGCACACCAACGGCATGCTTGGTGACCATCTGCGCAAAGTTTGGTTTATTGACGAACGGCTTTAACTTATCAACAACTTCGCTGTATTCTTCGAGTACTTTATCCATTACGAAGAGTCGAAACCTCAGAGTTTTTTATTATATTACCCAATGTTTCGGCAAGAAGCGCTAAAACATTGAGGGGAATCGAAATTTTTATAATCCCATACTTTATTAAATGTACTGACATAAAACAATCTCCTCATTAAGGATTGTACGACATAAATCATGAAAAAAAACAAAACTGCTTACGTTTGCAACGATTGTGGCTCTGAATATTCAAAATGGCAGGGCCAATGCCATGATTGTGGTGCCTGGAATACCATAGTGGAAATGCGCATCCCGGGGGGCAGCAGTGCCTCAAAAGGGGGGTATTCTGGCCTGACCAAAGCAAAAGTCGAAGTATTGTCTGAAATTGACCTGCAAACGGTGCCGCGTTTTAGTTCTGGCTTTAAAGAACTGGACCGGGTTTTAGGCGGTGGCATTGTGCCTGGCTCCGCTATTCTTATTGGCGGTTCCCCGGGGGCAGGTAAAAGTACTTTGCTGCTTCAAACCATTTGTCACTTGTCTCAACATCAGAACGTGCTCTATGTGACCGGTGAAGAGTCATTGCAACAGGTGGCAATGCGGGCGCAACGACTGAGCTTACCAACCGCGAAAGTTAAGGTATTAGCGGAAACGGAAGTGGAAACCATTTGTCAACTGGCATTAACCGAGAAACCCGGGGTGATGGTGATCGATTCTATCCAGGTTATGCACATGGGGGATATTCAGTCGGCGCCGGGCAGTGTGTCACAGGTGCGTGAATGTGCCGCCTACCTGACCCGCTTTGCCAAACAGCACAATGTGGCCATGTTTATCGTGGGGCATGTTACCAAAGAAGGCTCTATCGCTGGCCCTAAAGTACTGGAACACTGTATCGATTGTTCATTGATGCTGGACGGAGACGCCGACGGGCGTTATCGCACCTTGCGGGGCCATAAAAACCGCTTTGGCGCGGTGAATGAATTGGGGGTGTTTGGCATGACCGAATCGGGTCTTAAAGAAGTAAAAAATCCTTCGGCCATTTTCCTCAATCGCAGTGAAGAGGCCGCCCCTGGTAGTGCTGTGATGGTTGTGTGGGAAGGGACTCGTCCTCTGTTGGTGGAAATCCAGGGGCTGGTGGATTACAGCCAGACCGGCAATCCGAGACGGGTAGCGGTGGGACTGGAGCAGAATCGCCTGACCATGCTGCTGGCGGTGTTGCATCGCCACGGTAGTGTGCAGATGAACGATCAGGATGTGTTTGTCAATGTGGTGGGCGGTATTCGGGTAACGGAAACCAGCGCCGACCTGGCGTTGTTAATCGCATTGCTCTCCAGCTTTCGCAACAAAACCTTGCCACGAGATTTGATTGTTTTTGGCGAAGTGGGCTTATCCGGTGAAATTCGACCGGTTAACAACGGCAGTGAGCGCATATCCGAAGCCAAAAAACACGGCTTTACCCGGGCTATTGTGCCCAATGCTAATGTACCTAAAAACCCGCAAGGGATAACGGTTGTGGGGGTGAAAAACCTGCAAGAGGCATTAGAGGCGATTTAGCGTTTTGAGTTTCCAGTTCGAAGTTTAATCGAAGTGTCCAAAATTCCCTATTACGCGACTTAATCAGTGGTTACGCGGAAAAGGGTAACTTCTCCATTCTTCCAGCTTAGTCTCTGACAACTAAAAAAGGCCACACAGCTTGCGCTGGTGGCCTTATAAATTCCTAAACTTTTTGTAAGCTTACTTAGTAATCTTCTTGTATTTCAGGCGGTGCGGCTCTACCACATCTTTACCGAAGTTGTCTTTCAGCCAGGCTTCGTAATCGGTGTAGTTGCCTTCGTAGAAGTTGATCTTACCTTCGTCACGGTAATCCAGAATATGTGTGGCTACACGGTCCAGGAACCAACGGTCATGCGAGATAACCATGGCGCAACCGGGGAATTCCAGTATCGCGTTTTCCAGGGCACGTAAAGTTTCTACGTCCAAATCGTTGGTGGGCTCATCCAGCAGTAATACGTTGCCGCCTGCTTTTAACAGCTTTGCCAGATGCACCCGGTTGCGCTCACCACCGGATAAGTCTTTAACAAACTTTTGTTGATCATTGCCTTTGAAGTTAAAACGGCTGCAGTAGGCGCGGCTGTTGATTTCAAAGTTGTTGATGCGAATGATGTCCTGTTCGTCAGAGATTTCCTGCCAAACGGTGCGGCTGTCATCCATGTGGTCACGGAACTGCTCTACGCTGGCGATTTGTACGGAATCACCCAGCTTGATTTCACCACTATCCGGTTGTTCCTGTCCGGTGAGCATTCTGAACAGTGTGGATTTACCTGCGCCGTTAGGACCGATGATACCTACAATCGCACCTTTGGGGATTGAGAAACTCAGATCGTCAATCAGCATCCGGCCGTCATAACTCTTTGTCAGATTGGTGACATCGATAACCTGATCCCCCAGACGTTCACCTGGTGGAATAAATAATTCATTGGTTTCGTTACGCTTTTGGTAATCGGAGGTATTCATTTCTTCAAAACGGGTCATACGGGCTTTGCTTTTAGCCTGACGACCTTTGGGGTTGCTGCGCACCCATTCCAGCTCTTGTTTCATGGACTTTACGCGGGCATTTTCAGTGCGCTCTTCCTGCTCAAGACGTTTTTCTTTTTGCTCCAGCCAGGTCGAGTAGTTACCTTCCCACGGAATACCATGGCCGCGGTCAAGTTCCAGAATCCAGCCGGCAACATTGTCGAGGAAATAACGGTCGTGGGTAATGGCCACAACAGTGCCTTCATAATCGTGCAGGAAGCGTTCTAACCAGGCGACGGACTCGGCATCCAGGTGGTTGGTGGGTTCGTCCAGCAACAACATGTCAGGTTTTTCCAGCAACAACCGGCACAGGGCCACACGACGTCGCTCACCACCAGATAATTTGCTGACATCAGCATCCCAGGGCGGTAAACGCAGGGCATCAGCCGCTCGTTCCAGGGCGTTGTCCAGATTGTGGCCGTCTTTACTTTGAATAATGGCTTCCAGTTCACCTTGCTCTTTGGCCAGGGCATCAAAATCGGCGTCAGGCATTGCGTATTCAGCATAGACTTCGTCCAGACGCTTGAGGGCGTGCACCACATCGGCAACGGCTTCTTCGATATTGCCGCGCACGTCTTTGCTTTCGTCCAGTTTTGGCTCCTGCGGCAGATAGCCAACATTTAACCCAGGTTGCGGACGCGCTTCACCCTCAATATCAGTATCGATGCCCGCCATAATGCGTAACAGCGTAGATTTACCGGCACCGTTGAGGCCCAAAACACCGATTTTGGCGCCAGGGAAAAAGCTCAGTGAGATATCTTTCAGAATTTGTCGTTTTGGGGGCACGATTTTGCCAACCCGAGACATGGTATAAACGTATTGTGACATGTAAATACTTTTGGTCAGTTAGATTAGCGATATTGTAATCCAAACCGGGTTGATAAGTCAGGCCCAAATTTTAACTCCTGCATATCCGACCTGTCAGCTTATCTATGCGATTGCTGTATAACTCAGTGTATATTGATTCGGTACTGCATATGTACAAAAGCGGGAAAATCGCTATCATACCGAAACCCTTGAGGCGGGCGCTGGATATGTCATCCCCCCGGCTTTTCTTTTTCCTATTAACCTGAAGGAAGTGCGATGCTGTCCAAAGACATGAATATTGCTGATTTTGACCCAGAATTGTGGGATGCCATCCAGGCCGAAACGGTGCGCCAGGAGCACCATATTGAACTTATTGCCTCAGAAAACTATACCAGTCCACGCGTATTGCAGGCTCAGGGTTCGCAATTAACCAATAAATATGCTGAAGGTTACCCGGGTAAGCGTTATTACGGTGGCTGTGAACACGTTGATGTGGCAGAAGAGCTGGCCATTGAGCGTGCTAAACAATTATTCGGTGCTGATTACGCCAACGTTCAGCCGCATTCGGGATCTCAGGCGAACTCAGCGGTCTTCATGGCGTTGTTAGAGGCCAACGATACTGTATTAGGCATGAGCCTGGCCCACGGTGGTCACCTGACTCACGGCTCGCACGTTAACTTCTCAGGTAAGTTATACAAGGCTGTGCAATACGGATTGAACGAAGCAACCGGTGAAATCGATTACGAGCAGGTTAAAGCGTTAGCTGAAGAACACAAGCCGAAAATGATTATCGGTGGCTTCTCGGCTTACTCAGGTATTGTTGACTGGGCAAAATTCCGTGAAATTGCTGACAGTGTTGGCGCTTATTTATTAGTGGACATGGCTCACGTTGCAGGTTTGGTTGCCGCGGGCGTTTACCCGAATCCGCTACCACACGCTCACGTTGTTACTACAACTACTCACAAGACTTTAGCGGGTCCTCGTGGTGGTCTGATCTTATCAGCCTGCGGAGATGAAGCTATTTACAAGAAGCTAAACAGCGCAGTATTTCCGGGTGGCCAGGGCGGACCTTTGTGCCACGTTATTGCGGCTAAAGCGGTTGCTTTTAAAGAAGCCTTGCAGCCTGAGTTTAAAGTTTACCAACAGCAAGTTGTTAAAAACGCGAAAGCCATGTGCAAAGCGTTTCAGGATCGCGGTTATAAGATTGTTTCCGATGGTACCGACAATCACCTGTTCCTGTTGGATCTGATTGATAAAGACATCACAGGTAAAGATGCTGACGCGGCATTGGGTAAAGCTTATATTACGGTGAACAAAAATGCGGTACCAAACGATCCGCGTTCGCCCTTTGTGACCAGTGGTTTGCGTATCGGCACGCCAGCCATTACCCGTCGTGGTTTTGGTGACGAAGAAGCGGCTCAGGTAGCCAACTGGATTTGTGATGTTCTGGACAACATCGAAGACGAAGCCAACATTGCCAGCGTGAAAGAACAGGTAATGGCACTGTGTAAGCGATTCCCTGTTTACGCTTAAGTTGTAAACAAATCTTTCAAAAGCCAGCTTATGCTGGCTTTTTGTTAGCCTTTCTTTATTGCCTGCTATTTATTAAAATCCACGTCGTTTTCTAGTATTAACCAGGGAAAGGTCGTGAAAAAGTTAATCCTGTCTTTTATCTGCGCGTTGTTTTGCCTTAAAGCGATAGCTTCAGATTCATTAGTACCACTAGATATTTACGGCGCACTGCCGAATGTCAGCATGATGGAAGTATCACCCAGCGGTAAACTAATTGGTTATCGAATGGCCAAAGAAAATCGTGAAATGTACATCATTCATGATTTGGAAAATAACAAGATGCTGAGAGGGGTTGATATCTCCCGTATTCGTCCCAGCCACGCCTGGTTTGTGGACGATGACACCCTGATCCTGGTGGCCGTAGACAATACCCGTATCTTTGGCTTTCGCGGCCGACACGATATCAGTGCTGCCTATTCATTTAAAATCACTGAAAACCGGGTACGCCAGATACTGGTGTTAGGGGAAGGCATTTACAAAGGCCAATCGGATTTAGGCACCATTGTGGGGTTGAGCAGCGACGGTAAGTATGCCTACATGCCTGCCTGGCATACAGAGAGTGCCTATGCCCTGATGAAAGTGAAACTCTCTGGTCGGCGCACGCCACGACCGGTAAAAAGAGGCGTTCATGACGCTATCGATTATTTTATTCACAACGACAAAATGATTGCCAGAGAGCGTTACAATAACAAAACGAATCAGCATCGGGTCGATGTATTGATTGATGATGACTGGCAGAAAATTTTTCAGGAGGAAACCGAAGTTCGCACCCGATCTTTTGTGGGGCTTACCGCGGATTTAAACAGTCTGGTGATGTTAACCAAGGGCGAAAATGGTCGCCGCGCCTATTTCACGATGGCGCTAAAAGACGGCACTGTGTCAGGACCAATTTTTAATCCGGAAGACAAAGATGTGGGGTATGTGCTGACTGATCACAACCGCGTTGTACACGGTGTCAGTTATGCTGGGTTTAAGCCCAGTTATGATTTTTTTGATCCCACAGTGCAAAAAGTCGTGGATCAGGTCATTAAAGATTTACCGGACCATTCGGTCACTTTGGTGAGCTATTCATCTGACTGGCAACACATGATTTTTATGTTGGAGGGTATTGATAGCCCCGGGGATTACTATCTCTACAGCAAAGGCGAGTTTAAATTTATCGCTTCCGGTCGACCAGACTTACCGGTAAATCAAATTAATCAGGTTTTTCAGACGGAGATAAAAGCCAGAGATGGTCTGCGCCTACCTACTCTGTTAACGCTACCGGCGGTGGAGGAATTAAAGAACTTACCGGCGATTATGCTGCCACACGGTGGCCCTGAATCTTATGATCGCATTGAATTTGACTGGTTGGCTCAGTATTTTGCCAGTCGCGGTTACCTGGTGATGCAACCGCAGTTTCGCGGGTCCCGTGGTTTTGGCGCAGAGTTTACCCTGAAAGGACGCGGTGAGTGGGGTCGTAAAATGCAGGACGATTTAACTGATACAGTAAATACCCTGGTAAAATCCGGTTATGTTGACCCCAATCGGGTGTGTATTGTCGGTGGCAGTTACGGAGGCTATGCCGCCCTGGCCGGCGCGGCGTTTACACCGGATCTGTACCAATGCGCCGTATCCTTAAATGGCGTCGCAGACATCGAACGCATGTTGCGGGATGAACGCTATGACTATGGCAGCGATCACTGGGTGGTAGCCTACTGGCAAAAACTCATTTCTGAAGGTGACGTTGATGAAGACCATATCGAGGCAATTTCACCGATAAATCACGCAGATAAAATTAAAATTCCGGTGTTACTTATTCATGGTACGCAAGATGAGGTGGTACCGGATCACCAGTCTGAAAACATGTTTGATGAGCTGGAAGATGCCGATGTCGATGTAAAATATGTGGAGCTGGAAGAAGGGGATCATTACCTCAGCAAAGCAGAGCACCGTATGGCGGCCCTTAAGGCTATCGATGATTTTATCAATCGACATTTGCCGGTAACCCGCTGAGCAACAGAAGCAGAGCATGAAACTGTGGCGGACTGCCTTTTTAATCCAGCCCGATGCTAAAGCAATTTTGCAATTTACTCAGTTTCGGTTATGTTGTGTTAATAAGTTTGACAGTAAAACATTGATAGAATGACAGAAATAACAACCCTGCCGGAAGATCAGAAGCTACATGTGTTGTTTCGCGTTGAACCCGGTTGTATGGGACCGGCAGGTATTGATCATATTCAGGACTACTGTAAGTACGCGCAGCAAAGGGTGCAGTACCTGCATTCTGACTTCGTCAGATGGGAGATTGTTGCACGCATGAACAAGAAATTGCCGGAAATGCAGTTTCGGGCTCTGAATAAGAACCTGACACACGCACAGGCAGAAAAATACCTGGCGATATTCGGACAAAATCTCGAGGAATTTGAAGAACATCTGCACGATATGTTGGCGATATTAGTGGATGAGTTTTGGGAAAAGGACGTCAAACGGGGGCTTTAATATGCAAGGCAGAGAGCGTCAGAATTTGCTTTGCTGAACGCTGGTTTTAAGCTTCCATCACTACCTGCTGTGCCCGGGACTACACGGGTCTGACAAAATCGCCGTTAAGCATTCACATTCGGTATAAATAGTCTGTTCGTTTGAGCCTTGAAAAAAGCGTTTTTACACCTATATCAGAACCGCGTTTATTGTTAGTTAATCAGGATCACGCCAGCATGATTTGCCCGTTTTGTATGACCCAGGAAACAAAAGTGATTGATTCCCGACTCGTCTCCGAAGGCCACCAGGTGCGCCGTCGTCGGGAATGCACAAATTGTCATGAGCGTTATACCACGTTTGAGATAGCCGAATTAGTGATGCCTCGCATTGTTAAGCGCGATGGTAAACGCGAGCCCTTTAATGAAGATAAGCTCAGAGCGGGGATGCAACGGGCACTGGAAAAGCGTCCGGTGAATACCGAAAAAATTGAACAAAGCATCCACCGCATTAAATCCCATTTACGTGGTACCGGCGAAAGAGAAATCAGCAGTGAGCTGGTGGGAAATCTGATAATGGCCGAGCTGATCGAACTGGACAAGGTGGCCTATGTACGGTTTGCCTCTGTGTATCGCTCCTTTGAAGATATCAAAGAGTTTGGTGAAGAAATCGCTCGCCTCGGAGATTAGTATGTTTTCTCAGATCGACGCCAGACACATGGCCAGCGCCCTGAAATTAGCGGAACAGGGCCGCTATACTACTTCTCCCAATCCCAATGTCGGCTGTGTTCTGGTGGCAGAAAACGGTGACATTATTTCAGAAGGCTTTCATTTAAAAGCCGGTGGCCCCCACGCCGAAGCAGAAGCACTAAACAAGGCGAATAACCGCGCCCGGGGGGCAACCGCTTATGTAACCCTGGAACCCTGTTCCCATCATGGGCGCACGCCGCCTTGCTCTGATGCGCTGATAAAGGCGGGGGTGCGACGGGTTGTAGTGGCAATGCAGGACCCGAATCCCAAAGTGGCCGGAAACGGCATTAAAAAGATGCGTGACGCGGGTATTCAGGTGGACATTGGTTTAATGGAAACTCAGGCTACCGCGTTAAATAAGGGGTTCTTCAAGCGACAGTTGCAGGGCTTACCCAGAGTCACATTAAAGATGGCCGCGTCTTTGGACGCAAAAACCGCCCTGTCCAATGGCGTTAGTCAGTGGATTACCGGCACCGCGGCACGTCGTGATGTGCAGGAACACAGAGCGCGCAGTTGCGCCATTGTGAGTGGGTCGGGTACGGTGTTGGCGGATAACCCGGCTCTGACGATCAGGGCTGACGAACTTCCCGGATCAGTGCAACAACAATACCCCGGTGATATCCGCCAGCCATTGCGGGTGATTCTGGATGGCCGTAATCAGCTGCACCCGGCACTTAAGGTCTTCGCCGATAACCGTGTTTTGGTGGTTAACCGCCAGCCGAATCCGTTGCTAACCCAGGCCGGAATCGAGCAGTGGCAAGCGCCAACGTCAGCGGATAAGATTGATTTACAAGCAGTTTTAACCTGTCTGGCGCAGCGACAAATTAATGATGTTTGGCTGGAAGTGGGCAGTCGTCTTGGGGGGGCATTTGTGCAGGCCAATTTAGTGGATGAGCTGATTGTCTATTTAGCACCGAAGCTAATGGGCAGTGCAGGCTTTAGTCTGTTGCAATTACCCGAATTTAAATCAATGGATCAGGTGCCGGAAATGCGTTTTTCAGACACCCGAATGGTGGGCGAAGATTTGAAAATCACCGCCCACTTTGTATAAACAAAAATCAGAGGAGTCACCGTGTTTACCGGAATCATCGAATCTGTTGGCAGTATTGCTTCAATGCAGGCCCGGGGGAGTGATATGCGAGTCAGCATTAATGTTGGCAAGCTGGATATGGCTGATGTGCAATTAGGTGATAGCATTGCCACCAATGGTGTGTGTCTGACGGTTGTGGAGTTCTCCGCGCAACACTATGTTGCTGATGTATCCATGGAAACCATCAAGCGCACCGGATTTGCGGCGTATCAGCAAGGTATGGCTGTGAATCTGGAAAAGGCCCTGATGGCAACATCCCGGCTGGGCGGACATATCGTCAGTGGTCATGTCGATGGCGTGGGCGAAATTGCCAGTATCGAGAACACCGGTCAGACCTGGGAGATTTGGGTGAAAGCGCCGGGTAATCTGGCGCGCTACATCGCTGAGAAAGGCTCGATTACTGTCGATGGAGTCAGTCTGACCGTCAATGATGTGCAGGGCGCTAAGTTTAAGCTGACACTGGTACCGCACACATTGCAGGAAACCATCATCCAACATTATCAAACCGGCACCCGGGTTAATTTGGAAGTGGATGTGATCGCCCGCTATCTGGAACGGCTAATGTTGGGCGATAAAGCGGCCGAGAGCACAGGAAATGCGATTAATCTGTCGTTTTTAGCTGAAAATGGTTATCTACGATAGTACAATTCGCCACCGCAATTGTTCGCAATAAAAATCTGGCTGGTGAATGCAGACGCACTACATTCACTGTGCCATCAACCCTACAGTAAATTAAATTATGTCATTACACAGCACAGAAGAAATCCTCGAAGATATTCGCAACGGTAAAATGGTCATCCTGATGGATGACGAAGATCGTGAAAATGAAGGCGATATTATCATGGCCGCAGAACATGTTACGCCGGAAGCGATTAATTTTATGGTAACTCATGCCAGAGGACTGGTGTGCTTACCTATGACCCAGGAGCGCTGTAAAAAGTTAAAATTACCATTAATGGTGGAAAACAATGGCGCTCAGTTTTCCACTAATTTTACCGTATCGATTGAAGCCGCTGAAGGGGTGGTTACCGGGATTTCAGCCGCTGATCGGGCCCGAACCATTTTGGCTGCCGTTGCGCCCGACGCGGTGGCGACAGATATTGTCCAGCCAGGCCACATATTCCCGCTGATTGCCAAAGAAGGCGGGGTGCTCAACCGGGCCGGTCATACTGAAGCAGCGGTAGATTTGGCGCGTTTGGCGGGCTGTGAACCGGCTGGCGTGATCGTGGAAGTGCTCAACGACGATGGCACCATGGCGCGCCGCCCGGAGTTGGAAGCCTTTGCCAAAAAACACGATCTGAAACTGGGCACAATTGCCGATCTCATCGAATACCGCAATATCAACGAAGCTACAGTCGAGCAGGTGGCCACCTGCAAATTGCCCACCGAACACGGGGAATTTGAACTGGCTACCTTTAAAGACACTATCGACAATCAGGTGCACTTCGCGTTGTGTAAAGGCAATATCACACCGGAAGAGCCCACCCTGGTAAGGGTTCACTTGCGCAATACCTTCAGTGATGTGCTGGGTTCAGGCCGTTCTATTGATCGCTCCATGGATTTACCGCAAGCCATGAAACGCATTGCTGCTGACGGTGGCGTATTGTTGATCTTAGGCCGTGAAGAAACCAGTGACGAGCTGGTACACGTGGTACAGCAATTTGAAGCTGAAGACAAAGGCGAGAAAGCGGTCACTAATTTGTGGAAGGGCACTTCCAGAACCGTTGGTGTCGGTTGTCAGATTTTAAAAACACTGGGTGTGCAGAAGATGCGATTGCTCAGTAAACCGGTTAAATATCATGCCTTGTCCGGGTATGGTTTAGAAGTGGTAGAAACGCTTTCTGACTAAAGATTGAAGACCCGGCAGGGTCTGATGAAATAATACAAAAAATCCGGTGAATAGCGGGCAGGTGTGGTAGAATCCGCGCCAGCCAAATTCCGGACCAATTATTGAGGCAAGATTATATGAACATTGTGGAAGGTAATATCAGAGCCACAGGCAAAAAATTCGCCATTGTGGTGTCGCGTTTTAACAGCTTTGTTGTTGACCATCTGGTCGAAGGTGCGATTGACACCCTGGACAGAGCAGGTGAAGTGAATGAGCAAGATATTACAGTCATTAAAGTACCGGGTGCGTACGAATTACCCCTGGTGGCTAAAAAGGCCGCAGAAAGTGGTAAGTTTGACGCCATTATTGCCATTGGTGCGGTGATCCGTGGTGGCACTCCCCATTTTGATTTTGTTGCCGGAGAATGTAATAAAGGCCTGGCACAGGTGTCTTTAGAGTTCGGCATTCCGGTTGCCTTTGGTGTGATCACCACAGACAGTATTGAGCAGGCGATTGAGCGCTCAGGTACTAAAGCAGGCAACAAAGGTGCAGAAGCGGCGCATTCCGCCCTGGAAATGGTCAACGTTATTGACCAGTTGGCTGGAGTATAAGTCGTGAAAGTAGCCGGACGTAAAAAAGCCAGAGAACTGGCGATGCAAGCCATCTATTCCTGGCAGATGACGGGTAACCCGGTTTCTGAAATCGAGTTAAATGTCGCCACACAACAAGATATGAATAAAGTGGACATGAGCTTCTTTCAGGAAGCATTGCGCTATGTCGCTGAGCATGTAGATGAGTTGGACGACAGCTATAAACTGTATGTGACAGACCGTCCAATAAGCGAGATTGACCCGATTGAAAAGGCTATTTTACGCCTTGCTGCCTTCGAACTGACACAACGCCTCGACGTACCCTACAAAGTGGTTATCAATGAAGCCATTGAGTTGGGTAAACAGTTTGGTGCGGCTGACAGCCACAAGTTTATCAACGGGGTACTAGACAAAGCCGTCCGCCTGTTGCGCAAGGATGAAGTTAAGCGCTAATCCGGTGAAAATGTGAAAGAATTTGATATTATCAAAAGCTACTTCCTGTCTAAAAGCTATCAGCGCCGGGATGTTCAGCTTGGCATAGGCGACGACTGTGCGCTCACAACAGTTCCCGAAGGGCAACAGTTAGTGACCACTACAGATACGCTGGCCGAGAGTGTGCACTTTCCGAAAAATACCTCTGGCAGGGCCGTAGCTCATAAGGCACTATCGGTAAATCTGAGCGATCTGGCGGCCATGGGCGCCGAACCGGCCTGGATCAGTTTGTCGTTGTCCATTCCGCAATACGATGAAACCTGGCTCAGGGATTTTTCCTTGTGCCTGCAGGAACTCACTGATTACTACTCTATTCAGTTGATTGGCGGTGATACGGTGCAGGGGCCTTTGTCCATCACCATTACTGCACAAGGTTTTATTCCTGAAGGTCAGGCGTTAATGCGCTCCCGGGCAAAACCCGGCGACTGGATTTATGTTACCGGCACGCTGGGGGATGCAGGACTTGGCCTGGATCTGTTGCAAAACCTGAAACCGGCAGAGCCGATACATCGCAATTTTCTGATCGACCGGCTTAACTTTCCGACACCACGATTGCTGGTAGGCACAACACTGAGACGCATCGCGACATCCTGTATCGATTTGTCAGACGGGCTAAAATCTGATCTGCAACATATATTGTTTGCTTCCCAAACTGGTGCTCAGGTGGACGTAACGCGTTTACCCTTGTCAGAAGCGATGCTGGCTACAGTCGGTCAGGAAGAAGGGATTCGATACGCCCTGACATCGGGTGATGATTATGAGTTACTGTTCACAGTAGCGGATGAGCAAAAAGGCAGCCTGGAAACCGCGCTGGCCAATTGCAACGTTTCGGCAACCTGTATCGGACGCATAAACGGCGTTGCTGAAAAAATGGAACTCACCAAAGGTGACAAACCCTTTCATTTGCCGGAAAACGGTTTTCAACACTTTAATCACTAACGTCAGGAGTTGCCGCTGACATGGATCGCGCCACTAAAAAAACGGCTCTGAAAAAGCTCAGGCTGAGCAATCCATGGCACTTTCTGGCGCTGGGCTTTGGCAGTGGACTGGCGCCATTTATGCCGGGCACTTTCGGCACCTTAGCGGCGCTGCCTTTCGTCTTTTTATTACCCTTGTTGCCGGTGTCGGGTCAGGTGGCCCTGGTGTTGGCGGTTTCACTGATTGGTATTTACATTTGTGAAGTCGCTTCAAGAGACATGGGCGTTCACGATCATTCTGCAATCGTCTGGGATGAAGTGGCTGGTATGATGATCACCATGATTGCCATACCGCTGAGCATCACCAATCTCGCAGTTGGTTTTGTGGTATTTCGTTTATTCGATATCCTGAAACCCTGGCCTATCAGTTACTTTGACAGGCAGGTTCATGGCGGACTGGGCATAATGTTGGACGATATTATTGCTGGCGTATTGTCGTTACTGACCATGCAGGCTCTGTTACATTACGGCTTGCTGAGCGTCTGAAACAAGGCATAACCCTTTGCAGAGGCGCTGAGTTATGCGCCCAGCGTTTGCAAGAATGACTGCACTTTATGGGTAATGCCCTGGGTATCCAAACCTAACTCCTGATACATTTCTTCCTGCGTGCCCTGCATAATAAATTCATCCGGTATGCCGAGGTGCAGCACTTTTACCATCTGCGGCTGGCTGTTAATGTATTCTGCAACAGCACTTCCAGCACCACCAGCAATGGCATTGTCTTCCAGGGTCACAATCAGACTGTGAGTTTTGATCACTTCCTGAATGGCATTCTCATCTAAAGGCTTAACGAATCGCATGTCTACCAAGGTGGCGTTAAGTGCGTCTGCGGCCGCTTCGGCATAGGGCAATAAGGTGCCGAAGTTCAACAGGGCAACCTTCTCGCCATCCTTCAGTTTACGCGACTTACCGATGGCCAATTGGTTCATGGTGGCACTGACCTCAATACCTTTACCCGCACCTCTGGGGTAACGCACCGCAGCCGGTTGTTGCAACAGGTGGCCGGTATACAACATATCGCGGCACTCCTGTTCATCGCCAGGTGTCATAATCACCATATTAGGAATGCAGCGCAAATAAGAAATATCAAAAGCCCCCTGATGGGTGGGGCCATCAGCGCCCACTATGCCAGCTCTGTCTATGGCAAACAGCACCGGCAGGTTCTGTAAAGCAACATCGTGGATCAGCTGGTCATACGCCCGCTGTAAAAAGGTAGAATAAATAGCCACTACGGGGTTTAAGCCATCAATGGCCAGTCCGGCTGCAAGGGTCACAGCGTGTTGCTCGGCAATCGCCACGTCAAAATATTGCTCTGGATATTGCTGTGAAAACTGCACCAGTCCTGAGCCTTCCCGCATGGCCGGTGTTATGCCCATGAGTTTTTTGTCCTGAGCGGCCATGTCGCAAATCCAGTCACCAAACACCTTGCTGAAGGTGGGGGCACTGCCACTGGACTTGGGTAAGGCATTTTCCGCCGGATTAAATTTTGGTACAGCGTGAAATTTAATCGGATCTTTTTCTGCTTCTTCGTAACCCTTGCCCTTTTTGGTGACCACATGCAGTATCTGTGGGCCTTTGAGGTTGCGCATATTAGTGAGGGTATCCACCACGCCGTTAACATCGTGACCATCAATTGGCCCGATATAGTTAAACCCCAATTCTTCAAAAATAGTGCCCGGTACCACCATGCCTTTGATGTGCTCTTCTGCACGGCTGGCAAATTCTTTGATGGGTGGGACATTTGACAGCAGTTTTTTGCCTCCGTCGCGGATGGAGTTAAAGAAACTCCCGGTCAGCAGACGGGCAAGATGGCTGTTCAGAGCGCCCACGTTTTCCGAAATGGACATTTCATTGTCATTTAGGATAACCAGCATGTCTTTGCTGATGTCACCACCGTGGTTAAGCGCTTCAAATGCCATACCGGCGGTCATAGCGCCGTCACCGATTACGGCAACAACTTTGCGACCTTTTTGCTCTTTTTCCGCGGCGATAGCCATGCCCAGAGCAGCGGAAATGGAGGTGGAGGAGTGACCCACTGCAAAGGTGTCGAATTCACTTTCCGGTGGCCAGGGAAACGGATGCAGCCCGCCCTTTTTACGGATACTGGTAATGCGATCGCGCCGCCCGGTTAAAATCTTATGTGGATAAGCCTGATGACCTACATCCCACAACAAGCGGTCAAAAGGCGTGTTATAGGCATAATGTAACGCCACAGTCAGCTCAACGGTACCTAATCCAGAGGCAAAATGACCACTACTTTGACTGACGCTGGCTAACAGGTAAGCTCTTAATTCATCGGCCACCTGCTTCAGGTCTTCTTTGGGTAAAAGCCTTAAATCTTCAGGGCTATGAATCTTAGCCAGTAAAGGGTAATGAGAAATATCCAGGGTCATGTTAGGTAAAGAGTGCCTTAGTGGTTACGACTAAACAGGTAATCGGTGAATGATAGCAAAATTTCTGTGTTGTAAGGTAGTGCTAACAAGGCCTGTTTAGCTTCGTCGTGTAGTTGTTGTAAGTATTGTTTAGCGCCAGCCATGCCCATTAATGCCGGATAGGTGTTTTTATCAGCACTAATATCTGAACCCTGAGGTTTACCCAGTTGCTCGGTACTGCCTTCAATATCCAAAATATCATCCTGGACCTGAAAGCCCAGGCCAATTGCCTGGCTAAATTTATGCAACAATTCGTTTTCGTGAGCTGGTAGCCCCGCCAACTGGGTTGGAAAACGGATGCTGGCATTTATCAGTGCACCGGTTTTCAGGCGGTGCATCAATTCCAAATCTTGTTGGGCGATGGACTTTCCTGCCTGAAACAAATCCACCGATTGCCCCCCACACATGCCCTGTAACCCGGAGGCAGAGCTCAGTATCCGAATCGCGCTGATGGCTTCACTGGCAGTCAATTGAGGTGCCTGACTAATTATCTCAAACGCCATGGTCTGCAACGCATCGCCGGCTAAAATTGCAATATCTTCGCCATACACAATGTGGCAGGTGGGTTTACCGCGGCGCAGGTCGTCATTATCCATAGCGGGCAGGTCATCATGGATCAGTGAGTAGGTGTGAATACATTCAACTGCGGCTGCAAAATGCAGCATTTTTTCATGTGGCAGGTGCAACATTTCCGCGCTGGCAAGTGCCAGGAAAGACCTGACCCGTTTACCGCCGGAAAACAAACTATAGCCCATAGCCTTTTGTAGTTCACCGGGTAGCATCGGGTATTCACCCAAGACCTTTTCCAGTAAATGCGTGATTTCTTCGGCGTAGCGCGACGCGGCGGTTTTCCATTTCATAGCGGTCAGTTTTGATCCGGGGATTCTTCAAACGATTGCAGGGTCATGTCATCACCCGTTTGGGTCAGTATCCTGACACGTTGCTCTGCTGATTTTAACTTTTCCTCGCAGTCCCGTACCAATTTTATGCCCTGCTCAAAAGAACTCAATGCCTCTTCCAGGGACAATTCGCCTTGCTCCATTGCGCTCACTATTTTTTCCAGTGACTGCAAGGATTGCTCGAAACTGGTATCGGTATTCCTGTTGTCGGTCGTCATTTCGTTCGCTCTGCCAGAATGTGAAGGCGCAAGATACATAAGCAAAAACCAGGGGTCAATTAAAATTCTGGCGCCGTTGCAGGGACCAGAATACCAGCATTCCTGAAATAAAATGATTTTATTCCTCTGGAAAAATGTCACTTTGCCGATAGAATGGTTGTTAAGTCAGCAACTTAATGCATGAAGTAAAGCAATAAAATGCGCCAGAGGTTGGTGTTGTTGACCATCAGATAATAATTATTCGGGGAGGACAGTGTGGATCTGGCAACGCTAATAGGCATGATAGGCGCCATTGGTTTTGTAGTGATGTCCATGGTGATGAGTGGCGAGATGGGCATGTTTATCAATGTTCCATCATTACTTATCGTATTTGGAGGCACTATTTTTGTCGTACTGTCGCAGGTAACCTTAGGGCAATTTTTTGGCGCAGGTAAAATTGCTGCAAAAGCTTTTATGTTTAAAATTGAAGCCCCGGATGAGTTAATTCAGAAAATTGTTGAAATGGCTGATGCCGCCAGAAAGGGGGGCTTTTTGGCGCTTGAAGAAGCGGAAATCGAAAATTCATTTATGCAAAAGGGCGTAGATATGCTGGTGGACGGTCACGATATCGATGTTGTGCGCACCACGTTGCACAAAGATATTTCGTTAACTACTGAAAGGCATGAATTTGGCGCCACTATATTCAAAGGCATGGGTGATGTTGCGCCTGCGATGGGTATGATCGGCACACTAATAGGTTTGGTGGCCATGTTATCTAATATGGATGACCCTAAAGCCATTGGGCCGGCGATGGCGGTGGCACTTCTGACCACACTGTATGGGGCGTTTTTTGCCAACGTTATTTGTTTACCGGTAGCCACTAAACTGAAAAACCGCAAAGACGAAGAGAAGGTAAATCAAAGTCTGGTATTAGATGGCATTATTGGTATTGCCGATGGGCAAAACCCCAGAGTTATCGAAGGTATTCTGAAAAGTTACCTTGCTTCCACAAAACGCGGTGCGGCTAAGCCCGAAGATTAATTGAGTAAAGTCAATGAGTGAAGAAGCTGAAGAATGTCCCAAATGCCCCCCCGAAGGCCTGCCCGCCTGGATGGGAACATTCGCTGATCTGATGTCACTGTTAATGTGCTTCTTTGTACTGTTGTTGGCGTTCTCAGAAATGGATGTACTCAAGTTTAAGCAAATTGCCGGTTCTATGAAATTTGCGTTTGGTGTGCAAAACAAGATAGAAGTTAAAGATATCCCAAAAGGCACCAGTGTTATTGCCATGGAATTCCGTCCTGGCAGACCTGATCCCACTCCCATAGAAAATATCCAACAGCAAACCATTGAAATGACCCAGCAAATGCTGGAGTTTCAGGCTGGCGATGAAGACTCAGCTGGTGGCCGTCAGAAACAGCGGGGACAGGAGCGAGGTGGTCAGGCGCAGCAAACGGCTACCGATTCATCCTCTTCTTCGCCTACGCAACCTCAGAGTCAGGAACAGATCAACGAAAACATGAAAAAAGTTGCTGAAAAGCTGCAACAGGAAATTGTGGACGGCTCCATCGAGATGGAATCCCTGGGTCAGCAAATCGTAATACGCATTCGGGAAAAAGGGTCCTTCTCAGCGGGTTCGGCGTTTTTACAGCCGCAATTTATTCCGGTGATTCAAAAAGTCGGTGCCCTGTTGGTGGATATGCCCGGTGAAATTGCGGTGTCAGGTCACAGCGACAGCCAGCATATTTCTAATGAGTTATATCGTTCTAATTGGGATCTGTCTTCGCAGCGGGCGGTCGCAGTGGCCGAAGTCCTCAGATTAGTGCCAGGGTTCGACGAAGGTCGCATGGAAGTCGTGGGACGAGCCGACACCCAACCGCTGGAAATGCCCGGTCAGGAGTCTGATGACAACCGCAACCGTCGGGTTGAGATCGCCATTAATCAGGGCAAGCCTAAATTCTCTGAACCTATCTCGATATCAGAAGAAGAATCCTAAGCCAATCAACGGGTTTTCCGGGACCGGACAATATAAGGTTTACTGGGATTGCGATGAGAGTATAATCGGCGCTTTTTTCGGCCGGAGAGAGACGTGAGATTCCTGGTAAAGCTACATCCTGAGATCACCATCAAAAGTAAAGATGTGCGAAAGCGCTTTATTCGTTTACTGGAATCCAATATACGTCTAATCCTCGGACAAAACCACATTCCCTGTGCGATTCAGAATCAGTGGGATAAAATTCTGGTCAATATCAAATCGGATGCCGCCCGCTTTGGTGAACGGGCAGAATACCTGTTGGCCCGGATACCCGGTATTGACCAATGTCTGGTGGTTCAGGAATCTGAATATACCGATATGGATGACATTTACCAGCAGGTAAAAGCGGTTTGGCAGCATCAATTAAAAGGCAAGACCTTTGCCGTGCGGGTGAAACGCAAAGGCGATCAGCCTTTCTCCTCAACGGAAGTGGCAGCTTACGTTGGTGGCGGAATCAATCAGTTTTGTGAAACCGGCGGCGTCAAATTAAAGCACCCGGATGTCACCATTAACCTGGAAATCGATCGCAACAAACTCATTCTGGTAGAACGCAAATTTAAGGGCCTTGGCGGTATGCCATTGCCCAGCCAGGAAGATGTATTGTCACTGATGTCCGGCGGATTCGATTCCGGTGTTGCCAGTTACCAGATGATACGGCGCGGTGCGAAAACGCATTTTTGTTTTTTTAACCTGGGTGGCAGAGAGCATGAAATTGGCGTGCGGGAAGTCAGCCATTATTTGTGGAAAAACTACAGCCCATCTCATCGGGTAAAATTTATTGCGGTGGACTTTGAACCCATTGTTGCTGATATTCTGCAGAATGTGGAAAACGGCTACATGGGGGTGGTTTTAAAACGCATGATGCTAAGAGCAGCCAGCATTGTGGCCGATAATTTGCAAATCAATGGTCTGGTAACCGGTGAGTGTCTGGGTCAGGTATCCAGTCAAACGTTAAGTAATTTGTATGTCATTGATCAGGCCACCAGTAAACTGGTAGTGCGGCCGCTGATTTGTTCAGATAAAAGCGACATCATCGATGTTGCCCGTAAAATCGGTACCGAAGATTTTGCCAAATCTATGCCGGAATACTGTGGTGTAATCTCCATCAAACCCAATGTCAGAGCGCCTCTGGACAAGGTTTTGGAAGAAGAAACCAAATGTGATCTAAGCTTGATTGACAAGGTGGTTGCCGACGCGAATGTTGAAGATATTAAAAATCTGGGTGAAAAAAGTGAGCAACAAATCGTTGCTGTTGAATCCAGTAATCAGCTGGCCCCCGGCGACGTGTTGCTGGATATTCGCGCCCCTGCTGAGCGAGATCACAACCCTCTGCAAATCGAACACTGCAGCATGGCACACATTCCTTTTTACAAGTTGTCGTCAGAGTACAGTGAGCTGGACCAGACAAATACCTATTACCTCTACTGCGATCGCGGTGTGATGAGCAAAATGCAGGCGTTGGTGTTAAAAGAACGTGGCTTTGACAACGTGAAAGTTTATCGGCCCTGATTATTGCCTATACAGATTCCAGTTGTCGGATCTGAGCATACAACGCCTGGTGTGCCGTCAGGGTGATACCGTGGTTGGCCGCTACCTGCAGCAAGTAGCCATTGATGTAATCAATTTCCGTTGGACGTTTAAAATGTATGTCCTGATGCATGGATGAATAGTTTTCGGCAGTCATTGCAATGACCTGGCTCACATTGTGCTCTAAATCGGATTTTTCGAATATTAGCTTTTCTGCCTGAGCAACAAGCAGAAACTCGTCCAGTAGTTGCGCAATAAGTTGCTGATAGTGTGGCGATTGTAAGCCACCGTTTGCAATATTATGGATCGCGGTCAGCGGATTGATAACACAGTTGATTGCCAGTTTATTCCACAGCGGGATGCGAATATCTCGATGCCATTCACATGGGGATAACAACCGGTTGAACAGCGCTTCAGTTTCTTGTTTAATCTTATCGCCAGGCGTTCGCAACCAGCCAGCCTGACTGTCTCCATACCCGGTTTCCAGTACGGTATTCTGTTGCTTTTTGGCTGCCCGGTTGGTGGTGAGTCTTACCAACGGATTGTCGGGGAAAGCATTCAGAGCCAGCGTTTCTGTGCCAATACCATTGTGCAACAGTGCTATGCAACAGCTTGTGGGAATATGTTCAGCAAACTCATCTAACGCCGGGGCTATTTGCCAGGCTTTCAGGGGCAAAATCAAGATATCGGGAGCCTGACCTTTTCCCTGCTGGAACTGGTGCTGTTTTCCGTCTTTCATTGTGATAGACAAAGGTGTAGTCACCGCGTCTCGCCACCACATTTGAAAAGCAATATTCTGTTCGATGCATCTGGCAGCCAGCAAGGTGCCTATTGCTCCACGCCCCACAATGGTCAGATTAAGCACCGCTGCCACCGCCGATACGTTTGAGTTTGCTGTCGGGCCAGCTGAAGTGTTCCGCAACCGGTGAGATAGCGCTGACTTTGTGTAAAAATTCAGGAGTCTGGAAGTGTTCTCCCGAATCGGGCAAACAGTGAAAGTGGAAATCTTCGCCGCTCAGTGAAAAACCGATTTGCCAGGCGTGCAGGTAGGTTCGGTCTGCTTGCAGGCCGCCGTAGTGACTGTCGCCCAATATTGTACTGCCTAAACTATTGAGTACCACCCGCAATTGATGGGTTTGTCCGGTGTAGGGCTTTAAAACTTGCAGGCGCAGCCCATTGCCAATGCCCGTATCATAAAAGTGGGTTACGGAAGGGTTTACCTGACTTCGCGTTAGTGTCCATTTGCCTGAGCGGACTTTCTTTAAATCGCCAATGACCGAGCCCTGGCGTTTTTTCGGGCGTTTATCACACAAGGCAAGATAATACTTGGTAATTTCACGTCGCTCGAACTGTGCCCCTAACTGACTGGCAGTGGGTTTATTGCGGGCAACAATCAAACAACCCGAGGTGACCTGATCCAAACGGTGCACCAGCCACAGCGAATCAGTATCTAATTGGGCTTTTAACAAGGTCATCAGGCCGTTGATGTCACCTTGCTGATGCACAGATATCCCGGCGGGTTTGTGAACGATAAAAAAATCCCGGTGTTCAGCTAACATCGGGATTTCAGCATTGACTAAATGTGACACAAAATCAGCATCAATTATTTAATAACTCAATGGCGGTAGGGTAGTCCAGGTCACTGATTGCCTGCGTTAATTCGGCTTGTTTGGCGGTGTCTATGCCCGCATCGGCCATTAGCCGGGCCAGCTTTTCGGCATCGATGAACTCAAAGTTCTCTAACAAGCTTTGTAGTTCCGCTTTGGCGTCATTGTCTGTGGCGCTGCCGGAGTCTGCTGCCGGAGCCTCATCGGTGTCTATAGGGTCACCTGACTTAAATCTTTCCAGAGCTGCAAATGTGTCAGTCATCACCGTGGAAAACTCCGCCAAACAGGCATCAAAATTCGCGTCAGAAGCTTTGAACATTTCCTCCAGGTCTTTGCTGGCGTGATGCAGTTTCCACAACCCCAGATTACCTGCCACACCTTTGATAGTGTGTGCTTTGGCCTTGCCGGTTGCCATATCCTGCTGCTGAATAGCGTCACTCAACTCCTGGCTGACGGATGCGTAATCTGAACTAAATCGATCTAACATTTTGATCAGCAACTCTCTGTTGCCGCTTAATTGGTTTAACCCAAACTCGGTGTCAAATAATGTGTTTTTGTCCTGATTCATAAAACGCCTCTGCAGAAATCCGTGCTGTCCAATTTCGTCATTTTTGAGCTTTGTGACGAAAATTGCAACCTGTTTAGTTGTTTGCTGCACCGCAAACCGGCATTGCCACGCCATCCATATTGAACCCGGTGAGATTATTGTCGACGCCTAAACGCAGAGAATGTTACATATTGGCGGTTCTCAGCTACCGTGACAGATGTCATTATTAGCAGTAGTAAATATAAGGATTGATGAATGTCGTTGAAATACACCCCGTTATTGGTACTAACTGTACTGTTTCTGGCAGCCTGTCAACACGCAGGCTCTTACCGTTCACAACAAGCCCCGCAAGATGCCATACCCGCCGGCATCTCATTGCTCGCAGACAACAGCGAGGTTTCAGGGGATTACCGCATTCCCTACAAGAAATTCCAGCTTGATAATGGCTTAATTGTATTGTTGCATCAGGACGCTTCAGATCCGTTGGTTCATGTGGATGTCACCTATCATGTGGGGTCTTCACGGGAAGCGCCAGGAAAGTCCGGTTTTGCTCATTTCTTCGAACATATGATGTTTCAGGGGTCGGAAAACGTTGCGGATGAACAACACTTTGAGCTGATCACCGAAGCCGGTGGTGATATGAATGGCACCACCAATTCCGATCGCACCAATTACTATCAAACAGTGCCGGCTAATCAACTGGAAAAGGTACTCTGGTTAGAAGCAGACCGCATGGGATTTTTGCTAAACGCCGTTACCCAGCAAAAATTCGAAGTACAGCGTGAAACGGTTAAAAATGAACGGGCTCAACGGGTGGATAACCAGCCTTATGGGTTGCGCTCGGAAAAAATAGCCGAGGCACTTTATCCCGCGCAGCATCCTTACAATTGGCCGGTGATTGGTTACATCGAAGATCTGAATCGCGTTGATGTGAATGATCTCAAAGCTTTCTTTCAGCGTTGGTATGGTCCCAATAATGCGGTTTTGAGCATTGGTGGCGACATAGATGAAGCGCAGGTTCTGAGTTGGGTCAGTAAATACTTTGGCAGTATTCCCCGTGGGCAGGAAGTGGAAAAGCTCGCTAAGATGCCGGTGACATTGCAGGAAGAACGCTATGTAACCATTGAAGACGATGTGCACTTGCCACTACTACAAATGACCTTTCCCACTGTGCATGTGCGCCATGAAGATGAAGCCCCACTGGATGTGCTGTCAGATATTCTGGGGGGCGGTAAAACCTCGCTGTTTTACAAAAATCTGGTTAAAGGCGGTTGGGCTGTACATGCCGGGGTAGGGCACCCATGTCGGGAACTGGCCTGTGAATTTGAATTGATTGCCTTACCTAACCCACAACGCGTGGCGTCGTTAGCTGAATTGCAAAAGATCATGCAGGACACTTTACTGGAGTTTGAGCAGCGCGGTGTCAGTCAGGACGATCTGCAGCGCACTAAAGCCGCCATCAAATCCGGCACTGTGTTCGGGTTGCAAAGTGTCGCTGGTAAAGTCAGCACTCTGGCGTCCAATCAGATCTTTGAGAATGAGCCTGACATGGTGGCATACGATCTGGAGCGATATAGTCAGGTAACTGAAGAAGATGTGATGCGGGTATATCGGCAGTATCTGAAAAATAAAGCCAGTGTGATTTTAAGTATTGTTCCCCGTGGGCAAATTGCAATGCAGGCCAGTGTGCCATCGTTTGAACCCGGAGCCCGGGAAATTGCCCAACCGTCTGCCTCTGAATTTAGTGCAGCCAAAGCCCCCAAAGATGACTTTGACCGCGCTATTGTGCCGCGACCTGGCCCAAATCCCGCTGTTAAGGTACCAGATTTCTGGCAATCCACGCTGGCCAACGGCATCAGTCTGATGGCGCATGAATCGCATGAAACACCTACGCTGACCCTGGTACTCAATCTGGAAGGTGGCCCGCTTTTGGACCCAATTGATAAAGCCGGACTGGCCAGTGTTACCGCGATGATGATGTCAGAAGCGACGCAAAACTTCAGTAATGAAGATATGGCCAATGAATTAGCAAAACTGGGCAGTAGTATCAGCTTTTCAGCGGGTGGCCGGTTTACTTCTGTAGTGGTTAATAGTTTGCAGGAAAACGTCCCGGCAACGCTGGCATTGCTGGAGGAAAAGCTTTTTCGTCCGGCCTTTAACGAAGATGATTTTCAGCGTCTTCAGGCACGCTTAATACAGTCTTTACAGCAGGCAGATAAAAATCCCGAAACACTGGCTGCCAAAGCGGTTTCGAAAGTACTTTACGGTGAAAATAATCGCATTAGTTTGCCCGACAGCGGCACAGTTACTACCATCAGCAATATTACTCTGGCGGATGTGCAGCAGTTTTACCAGCAATATTACAATGGCCACATGGCCAGTGTGGTTGCGGTAGGCAGCCTGGCGAAAAAGTCTTTGTTAGCGAGTTTGCAGTTTTTGGCCGGGTGGCGCACTGAGCCTTATCAAATTCCGGATTATGAGCCTTTCCCTGGATTACAGGACAAAGCGGTTTATCTGGTCAATGATCCTGACGCGGCACAATCAATTGTGTCCATTGTTAAGCCGTTCCTGGCCTATGATGCCACAGGCGAACACTTTAAAACTAACCTGATGAACTTTCCGCTGGGAGGCATGTTTAACAGTCGTATTAATCTTAACCTCAGAGAAGATAAAGGTTACACCTACGGCGCCCGCAGCGCTTTTGCCGGAGGTAAAACTCTTGGCCAGTTTAAGGCCGGTGGGGCAATTAACAAGGAACACACAGTCGCGGCACTGGAGGAATTGTTTGCCGAAATCGACACGTATCGACACAACGGGATGACCGGGTCCGAATTGCAATTCTTGCGTCGTGCCTATACCCAGGGCGACGCGCTAAAGTATGAAACTCCGGGCAGCAAGGCGGGTTTTTTACGACATATGTCGGTGTATGGACTGGATAAATCCTACCCTGAGCAGCAAAATAACATTATCGCCAGTATCTCTTTGCAGGAACTCAATGCTCTTGCAGATAAACATCTGGACAGCGATAGTATGCAGGTGGTGCTGGTGGCTGATGTCGCCACCCTGGGCGAACAAATTACGCAGTGGGCCAAAACCCGAAACAGAAAAATCATACATCTGGAAATTTAATTACGGGTATACATATCCTTGTATTGGGGTGGAACTGATGCCCGGGCCTGTGGCATTGCGCTGCCAGTGACGTTTCTGTTTTATAACGAAATGTGCCGGGCAATGAATAACAGGCCCTGGTAAGCCCTTGAAATAACCGATATGCTCCGCATATCAGGTTTGCCGTAGAAAAGCCGCAATGATACGCGGTGAGATTATAGGAACTGGTTTTGCAGAGCACAGATAAAGCATTTTTTAAACGGTTAACAATTTTACAGCAGCCGCATGTAGCATCCACGTTGAGAGATATTCAGCATGGTATTGAACGGGAGAGTCTGCGCATCAATGCTGATGGCAGTCTTGCCACCAGTGATCACCCTGCAACATTGGGCTCAGCGTTAACCCACCATTTCATTACAACGGATTTTTCAGAATCGTTAATGGAATTTATCACGCCACCGGAACGCGATACCTATAAAACCCTGGAGCAATTGCAAGACATCCATAAGTTTGTAGTACAGAACATTGGTGATGAAATGCTCTGGCCTATGAGTATGCCTTGCTTTATCAAAAACGAAGATGAAATTCGTCTTGCCTACTACGGCGAATCCAATGTCGGGCGAATGAAGACACTTTATCGTCAGGGGCTGAAAAATCGCTACGGCAGCATGATGCAGGCCATTGCCGGGGTTCATTTTAATTTTTCTATGCCTTGTCATTTCTGGACCCCCTATTTGTCTGAAGCCATGGGGCAAAGCTGTACTCAGGAAAATATTTCTGCGGCGTACCTTGGGATGGTGCGCAATTATCGTCGTATTTGCTGGTTGATCCCTTATTTGTATGGTTCCTCGCCGGCACTGTGTGGATCGTTTTTAGCCGGTAAGCATTCAGCATTGCCGTTTGAGCAAATTGGCAAAGGCTCAGTGTATCTCAAAGGAGCGACATCGCTGCGCATGAGTGATCTGGGTTATACCAACAACGCCCAGTCGGGCTTACAGATTTGTTATAACGAACTGGATGAATATGTTGCCTCGTTGCGCAAAGCTATTCAAACCCCCTCTGCGAAATTTGAAAAATTCAGTGGCAAACTGAACGGCAAGTTTCAGCAATTGAACAGCAATGTCTTGCAGATAGAAAATGAGCTTTATTCACCTATCCGACCGAAGCAGCCCACGTGCAGTTTGGAAAAACCAACAGATGCCCTGCGGGACCGCGGTATCAGTTATATTGAAGTGAGAGCGTTAGACGTCAATCCCTTCTCTCCGGTTGGTGTTGAAGCGCAACAATTGCACTTTTTAGACGTGTTCTTATTGCATTGTTTATTGCGACCCAGTGCGCCGTTTGCGGACGGTGATTTCGAGGAGTCCGAAGCGAATATTAAAGTGGCCGTGGAAACCGGGCGTAGTCCACAAGCGACCCTGAGCCGTGAAGGTCAGCCTGTGTTATTACGTGACTGGGCGAAACAACTGGTAGCTGAGATGCAACCAATCGCCGAGTTACTGGATAGCGTTAACCGTTGTAAAGATTATACCCAGGCTTTAGCGGCAGAAATGGAAAAGATTCTGGAGCCAGATCTGACGTTATCGGGGCGCATTCTGACTCTGCTCAGAGACGATAAAATGGATAATGGTGATTTAGCCATACATCTGGCACAGCAACATAAACAGACCCTGAAAGATACACCTTATAAGGTTCATGACGATGAGTTTTTCCGTCAGCAGGCGGTGTTATCGGATCAGGCGCGTGCCAAAATAGAAGCCAATGACAAGGTGGATTTTGATACCTTTATGCAGCAACAGTTTGGTGTATAACGGATACAGAGGATATTTTCCGGAACTAAACGCAAAAAAAAACGCCTGACAGCAAGGTCAGGCGTAAGTTACTTCCAGGGAAAACACAATAACTAGAACACACATGAATTAGGACGTCGTAAGTGAGCAAAAAGTTCCTGAAAGATGCAAAAAAAATTAAAAAAAATTTTATTGTGTTCCTGATTACACTTTTGTGTGTGGCCTGCAGCACAACACCGCCGAAAAACAAAAATGACCTGTGTAAGATCTTCGAAGAGAAAGACGACTGGTATGACGCCGCCGTCGACATGAAGGAAAAGTGGGGCGTACCCATTCACGTTCCCATGGCCATGATGTATCAGGAAAGCTCTTTTCGGGATGATGCCAGGCCGCCCCGTGACTATGTCTTTTTTGGGTTGATCCCATGGGGCAGGGTCAGCTCTGCGTACGGCTATTCACAGGCAAAAACGCCCACCTGGGCTGACTATATTCGCGAAACAGGCAACTCCGGCGCAGACCGTGATGATTTTGAAGACGCCATTGATTTTATGGGTTGGTTTATCAGTAAAACTTATAAAATCAACGGTATATCCAAGTGGGATGCGTATGCCCAATATCTTAATTACCACGAAGGATGGGGGGGATATAAACGCAAATCCTATCTGAAAAAAGCCTGGTTGGTGGATGTCTCAAAGAAGGTTAAAGCACGTTCGTTGCGCTATGCAAAACAACTTAAGAGTTGTGAAGAGGAATTAAACAGCGGCTGGTTCTTTGGCATTTTTTAATCGTTAGGGGGGGGGATACAAATTGGTGTGAGAGCATGAATGCTTATATCTTGAGCATAATGTTTTGAAACCAGGTTCGTAAATATCAAGTTAAAGCCAGACTGACTATTTTTGGCTTCGGTTAAGTCGAAAATTGTCAGAAGTGCTGACCCCGGCGTTTATGTTTTTGCGCGTCAGGGGCTGCGGGGGATTCTTAAGGGGTCACTTCACAGCAGCCCGGTCACCTTAAGGCGCCGTCGGCGCCCCGACAATGATTGCAATCAAATGATAGTGGTTGATTGAAATTTCTGTATCGAAATAAATTTCGACTTACCAAAATAATTCATTAACGGCCTGCAGGCAGGTTAAAAAGCGCATTAGTGCAAAGCCAAACTCTATTATCTGGACCGCCACTCACCGGATTCCTGATCCTGAACATCCAGTAAAATTAACAGAGCGCCTTTACCGCCCCATTCCAGTGGCGCCTGGTGAAACCCCAATACATCCGGGTGTTGTACTAACCAGTTGGGTATTTGCTGCTTTAACACCCGACTGCCTATGCCATGTACGATACACACACAATAATGATGATATTTTTTAGCGGTGTGAATAAATTCGGCAATCTCCCATTTGGCATCTTCTTTATTGTAACCGTGTAAATCCAGAGTCAGATCCGGCGGATATTCGCCGCGACGTAGTCGCTTTACCTCACCGGATAAGGTTTTCGAGCGGGAGAACTTAACCGGTTGGGCGGGATCAAACCAGGCTTCATAGCCGTCGGAAAATTGAAAACTGGCCCGCACCCGACGCTGTTCCAGGCTACTACGCTGTTGTTTTTGTTTAGCGCGGCTAACGGGCGTTGGTTTGGTCTGATGAACCACTTTGTCCTGGGCTAATGGCGCAATGCCTTGTACCGCCTGCTGGAATAATTGCCAGTCATCGTTATCGGTTTTTTTGCCGGGTTTATGCATTGCTGTCAGCTTAATGGGGTTTGCTTGTTAATAGTTTCGCTAGTTTACCAAAATCAAGCGGATTTTTGGTGTCGGTTGTGCAATTAACTTCGGCTTCTCAGTGAAACTGGGGTAAACTTCAGGTTTTTCCAATAGCGACTGGGAGTAGATGTGTCAGGCGAATATCAATTAACAGAGCAGCACATTAATGAAGTTCAACAGGATCTGAAAACCGTTTTGGATTTTGCCCGCTGGACGATGACCCAATTCAATCTGGCCAACATTTATTTTGGTCATGGTACTGATAACGCCTGGGATGAGTCTCTGAGCCTGATTGCGCAGGTTTTACAGTTGCCGCAACCTTTGCATCATGACTTCTTTAATGCCCGTTTAACGGCCTCTGAGAAATTACAGGTAATGGACCTGGTCAAGATCCGTATTGAAAAGCGCATCCCTTTGGCCTATCTGACGCATCAGGCCTGGTTTGCCGGACTACCGTTTTACGTTGATGAACGGGTACTGGTACCTCGCTCACCGTTTGCCGAATTGTTAGCAAATGGGTTTAGTTCCTGGTACGAAACTGCACCGCAAAACATTCTGGATATGTGTACCGGTAGCGCCTGTATCGCAATCGCAGCGGCCTATGTATTCCCTGAGGCATCTGTAGACGCCGTGGACATCAGCGAAGATGCGCTGGAAGTCGCGGAGATCAACATTCAGGAACATCAGCTGAGTGAACGCGTTTTTCCTATTCAGTCGGATTTGTTCAGCAACCTGCAAGGACAGGAATACGACTTAATTATTTGTAATCCTCCCTACGTAGACGCTGAAGATATGTCAGATCTGCCGGAAGAGTTCCATCACGAACCAGAGTTGGGCCTGGCCGCGGGTAATTTTGGTCTGGATTTGGTGGACAACATCCTTAAAACTGCTGCACAACACCTAAGTCATAACGGTTGGTTATTTGTCGAAGTGGGTAATTCTCTGGTACATATTCCCGCAGTCTATCCTGATTTACCTTTGCATTGGGTTAACCTGGAGCAAGGGGGAGACGGGATTTTTGCCATTAACAAAGCAAGTTTAGAAGCCTGGAATAACGGAGAAAAGAGCGAATAATGTCGGGAAATACCTTTGGAAAATTATTTACAGTCAGTACTTTTGGCGAAAGTCACGGCATAGCCATTGGCGGAGTAGTGGATGGTTGCCCTCCGGGCCTGGAACTCAGTGAAGCTGATTTACAGCCCGATCTGGATCGTCGCAAACCCGGTACATCCCGCTATACAACGGCTCGTCGAGAAGAAGATGAAGTGCAGATCCTGTCTGGCGTTTTTGAAGGTAAAACCACCGGGACATCCATTGGCTTACTGATAAAAAATACCGATCAGCGCTCAAAAGATTATTCCAAAATCAAAGATATTTTCCGACCTGGCCACGCTGATTACACCTATCAGCACAAATACGGCGCCCGGGATTACCGTGGGGGTGGGCGTTCATCAGCCCGCGAGACTGCGGTCAGAGTGGCTGCCGGTGGTATTGCCAAAAAGTACCTCAGGCAGGTACACAATATTGAAATCTATGGTTATTTGTCGCAGTTAGGGCCGGTTAAAATAGACTCAGTTGACAAAGAAATTATCAACGATAATCCGTTTTTCTGTCCTGATGCCAGCAAGCTGGAAGCGCTGGACAGTTACATGCGGGATCTGAAAAAAGAAGGCGATTCCGTTGGTGCTAAGGTGTCCGTTGTGGCCAGTAATGTGCCGGTCGGGCTGGGTGAGCCGGTATTCGATCGCATTGACGCAGAAATTGCCCATGCATTGATGGGCATCAACGCGGTTAAAGGCGTCGAAATCGGTGACGGGTTTGACGTGGTGACGCAAAAAGGCAGCGAGCATCGCGACACTTTAACACCCAAAGGTTTTACCTCGAATCGTTCCGGTGGCGTGTTAGGTGGCATCTCCACCGGTCAGGACATCGTCGCTCATATGGCGCTAAAACCGACCTCCAGCATCAGCGTACCTGGTGAAACGATTGATGTTCAGGGGCAAAGTGCAGAAATTATCACAAAGGGGCGCCACGATCCGTGTGTAGGTATCAGAGCTGTTCCTATTGCAGAGGCCATGTTGGCACTGGTGTTGATGGATCATCTGCTGCGCCATCGCGCGCAAAATGCCCATGTGCACTGCACCACGCCTGCAATACCAGGACAGGCATCTGAATAATCCACCGTCAGCGCACTCAGCCACCAGAGCCACAGGGCAAAATTTGCTGTTGTTGGCTCTGACTTACTTTTGTTATTTCGGCTATTTTGGCGTTACCGTTCCCTTTCTCGGTGTATTTCTCGATGGTCGTGGTTTTACTTCTGTGCAAATTGGCGAGCTCATTGCCGTAATCACGTTTGTGCGTATTTTGGGACCCAATCTGTGGGCTATCATTGCTGATAAATCCGGGAAAACCCTGCGAGTGATGCAGGCGGGCTGCCTGATAACGCTGCTGAGTTACTTGTTGTTGTTTAAGGTACAGGATTTCTGGGGCATAAGTTTAGCTTTTGGATTAGTGATGATGTTCTGGACAGCCATCGCACCGCAAATGGAAACCATCACCTTAAACGCCGTGGAAGGAGATGCGAAGCGCTACAGCAATATTCGCCTGTGGGGCAGCGTCGGATTTATTGTTGCCTCAATTGTGGCCGGCATCTTCGTAGATCACAGTGGCTCAGAAAGCATACTGTTACTGAATACAGTAATACTGACAGGGTTGTTTGTGATGAGCCTGCTTATCCGGGACGGTAAAAGCAACATAGTATCGGAACAGGTTACCCGCTCCATCTGGCAGGCTGCTCTGCACCCTGCGTTTGTCATCTTTATTGTCGCCTCCGTGTTATTACAACTGAGCTTTGCGCCATACTATGGATTTTTTGCGCTGTATATGCGGGATATGGGCTATGACGCGCAGCAAATTGGCTGGCTAGTATCGTTAGGGGTTGCTGCTGAAGTCATCATCTTTTTGTTGGCCGGTAAACTGATCAATCGCATGGGGGTTAAATACACCCTGATATTTTGTCTGTTGATCACCGGATTGCGCTGGTGGGCGCTGGCGCTGTTCGCAGACCAACCGGTTATTTTACTGTTAAGTCAGTGTATTCATGCCTTTAGTTTTGGATTGGCACATGCCGCTGCCATGCAGTTTATTCATCATCATTTTGGTGAGAACCAAAAAAGCCGTGGCCAGGCGATTTATGTCAGTGTGTCTTTTGGGCTCGGCGGTTCTTTAGGCAGTTACCTGGCTGGTCACTTGTGGCAACAAGGCACTGGCGCCGGGCTGACTTTTTTCATCGCTGCCGCCGCATCGGTGTTCGGAGCATTGTTATTAGGGCTGGTAAAGTCAGCGGATATGCGCAGGTCAACAGCGCCCGGCTAAGAAGAGCGGGCAAACAGATGCAGGCTGTTTTCATCCTGGTCGATTAAAAACCGAAACGCCCGTAAAAAATTCATGCCTAACAAGCCATCGGCTTGCAACTCTTCCAGCGGCAGCACCACCATTGCAATGTTGCTAACCCGATTGCCTTCGATACTCAAGCTTTTGAAACGGTAAACCGGAGCCCGCACCCGGCCATTGGCGGTATTTACTGAATACCTGCCAAGGTACTCTGTATCCAGGCTGTGATTTATCGCGCGAAACAATTCCCGGCTGATCACCGTGGTCGATGCGCCGGTATCTATCATCAATACGGCTTCGAACCGGTCCTGAATGAGTGTGCGAACCAGGTAGTGGTCTCCAATCTTATCCAAAGCGATGCCGCTGTCAGTGGTGCTGGCCACTTCTTCTTTGGCTAATTGCTTGTCTCTGAACTGTCGCAACCGGGCTATTTCGGCATCTTGTTGAGGTAAATAGGACAGAACGTTTTCCATTAAACTAAATTGTCCTGATTGCGCATAGGCATAGGCAAGGTTAACCAGAATTTCACGGTTGTTCTGATCATAGGCCATCAGGGTTTCCAGCGATGTGGCTAAAATATCCCAGGCGCCTACTTCGGCAAGCTGAGTCATCATGGCATTCAGGTCTTGCTTAATCTTACCGGCGATAAGCCCCTCAAGGTGTTCATTGATATCGCTCTGGAGCAGGGTATAAAGGCTTACCAGCAGATCAGTCGGGGCTTCGTTGTGTTGGTTGTTGAGAATTTCCAGATACAGAAACTCGCTGTCATAGGGCCAAAGTTTGAGGTAATCCTGAATAAACAGGCTGTAGGGGTGCGTAGATTCACTGGATTGTGACTGCCTAATCGCCGAATGGATACGTTCAAACCATTGCTGTTTGATTTGCTCAGCCTGCTCGGGAGACGTCTGCGCTAACGTTTCATACAGGGACAGGACAGTATCAAAATCAAATTCGCTGAATGCAATTTCCAATGGTGAAGGCGCGTTAATGGTTTGCGGTACGCTTCGGGGCGCGGACAGATCAGCGCGTTGAGTTTTATATTCACTCTGCTCCTGACTAAAATCGCCCAGCGTGAGTTGTGCAAAGAAATATACGTTTAACGCAATGGACAGGGCCAGTAGTCCACTTAGCAGAACAACAACAAGTCTCACGATTGGGGCATTAATTTAGTCAATAATAGGCTAATGTTAGCGCTATTCTTGTCAGAAGAACAATATCTTATGCTGTTATTTTTGCCGTAGTTGTCCGGTCTTTCATTGAGACGCGAAGCAATCAAAGGAATTTAATCATGTTGAAATGCGATTTACACGACTATCTGGAAATCATTTGCATGTTTCATTATAGCGTTAAGGTTATAACCAAAAAGGGCGCCAGCCACTCAGGTCTTGCAGAGGATGTTTTGCTATCAGATAAACGACAGGAAGTACTGCGCATTAAAACGGTAGATCAAGATCAGATTGAAGTTGTTACAGAAGAGATTGAGGAAATTCAGGTTATTACTCCAAATGCCCGATTTCAGACGGTGCGCTTTTAATCTGAAGTAAACGTTCGCATCCTTGCGTAAAGCACTCCATCGCTTTCCCTTCTTGAATTCCTGAGAAGATGGCAACAATGTTAACGCCAGTGGCGTTTTAAACAAGTGGAAAAAATGATAGCTGGTTCACAATTTACTACTTATTAGCAGGTTTAGCAGGAAAGCGATCACCATGACTTGGCGGGGTAGACGTGACTGTAAAAATCAGTGCTTCATCCTGTTGATTGCTGAGTTGGTGCGGAATTCCGGCGCTGATATGCATACCCTGTTGGGGGGCGAGGGTATACACGGTGTTATCTACTTCCAGGGTTGCAATGCCCGACACTACAAAAAAGAATTGTTCTGCATGTCGATGGAAGTGACGCTGCTCACCAGCGCCCGGTGGGACGCGTTCCTGAATCACACTGAGCTGTTGGGTTTTTACCAGATGCCACCCATCACATACGTCACCCCAGCGATAGTGTTCGGCATTCGCCATGGAAATCGGCTTGCTTTTAGTCGTCACCTGATGCGCTTGCCTGTAGTGCTATTGTTCATTTGGGAGATAGAGCCTTTCAGTGGCCTTTGCTAATTGCGCTGAAGGTAAATACTGGTCGGAAATCGTCATGATGGCGTGCAAGTTGTTTCTCAGTTTATCCTGCGATAACGCTTGCGGTGACATTGCCGTTTGCAGCAAATGCAGAGCCATATCTGCCAGTAACAAGCGCTGTTTTTCAGGCCAACTGGCATCGCCTTTTTTGGCTTGATGCTCAAGGTAGGCTTTTTCTACTGCTTCATGCAGCTCCCAGCTTGTGTCAATAATGTGTTGTTTTTGTTCAGGTGTCATTGTTTTTTCCGCCAGACTTCGTATTCTACCCGCACTGCGTCTTCCCATCGTGATGTGCGCCAGTAGTCGCCTTCCAGTTCGTAATCGAAAACATATTGTTGGCCTTTAGGAGCCTGGTAAGAGGTAAAAATCGGTGTTTCAATGTACTGAGTGCCAGTATCTTCAAAGGTGCCCGTTCCCGATCCCCAAAACGTTTCTCCGGACAAGGTAACAAAGCTAAAGTGCTGTTGATTTATGATTTTGATGGCCTTGAGGTTGAGTTCACTATAGGCCACCAGTTTACCCTTGTGATCCCGGTATTCACCGGACACCAGCTCCCAAACACCCTCTAAATGTGTAGCGTAACAGGTGCCGGTGACAAATAGCGTAATAACTGTGATTATTGATTTTAAACAGTGCAAAAGCGCTCTCCTGAGTGCTGCTTTATAGTTGTGTTGCATCAAGGATTAATCAGTTTGAGTCTTTTTCCAGTCATCGGTGAGCATACCGGCATAACCCCAGTCCTGCTCGTCAATTTCCTGAATAACCACGTGGGTGTATTCTGGCTTTTTGCCCAACACCCGGTTCAGCGACGCAGTGATATCTTTCACCAGTTCAGCTTTTTGAGCTCTGCTGGCTCCTTTCGTGATTTGTACATTTACGTATGGCATAAGCGATGTTCCTTTATAATCAGTGTGTGAATGATTTAGCCTTTCATGGCAACCCAAAAGCCACTGCCCAGCAACAAAGAGCCAGCCCCGAAGCGCAAAAAGGGTTTGTCAGAGGCTGATGACAATGATGCCTGGGCTTTATGGGTCGCCAATACATAGCACAGCATCACACCCCCAACGGCGATCGCTGCGATGACATATAATGCCGCCGTCTCGATAAGTGTAATGTCGGCAAGATCCACAAAAGCCGGGAAAAAGCTCAGATAAAACAAAATGGCCTTGGGGTTGCCCAGCGTGGTAAACAGTCCGGCGGCAAAGCTCAATCCGTATCGGGAGGATGCAACCGGCGTTACCCTGGTGCGTTTGTTTTTTACCAGCATCAGGGAGACACCCAGCCAGACAAGGTAAGCTGCCCCCAGGTATTTTACCAGGGTAAAAAAGGTTCCCATCACTTCAGACAGGGCCGCCAGACCGAGCAGGGCTAAAGTAATAAACACAAAATCCCCGACAACGATACCTATTGATGCCACAACGCCATGACGATACCCGGAAGCAAGGGTGCGGGCGACAACAGCAAAAATTCCCGGGCCAGGAATAACGGCCAGGATTACCAAAGCGCCAAATAAGGCGAACGCTGATAGCAGTGTCATAACCTATCCTGAATTTGTATTCACAGCGATAAATTATCATCGCCGGTGATTTGGAGACAAGGGGGCAGTGTGTCTGCCCATGAATACCGAGAGTGTCTGTTAAAAACTGGCAAAAAACAACGTTGTTTCACACGCTCATTCACACGAACCGTCTGTATATTCACGCTCCCAAACAGCTCCGGTTAAGCATGAAGGAACAAGCATGAGCAAACACAAGATGAGTGAAAACTACTTTACTCAGGCCGTAAAGTCACTGGCCGCGCGAATAGAGCAATATTCTGGAAAGCAAAGTTCGCTATACAAACACGCTTCTTTATTATTTGAATCTCATCAAATAGAGCATCAGGCAATCCAGAATAAACAATCAAATCTGGGTGCTGATAATTTAGCCAGAGGCAATCCTTATGGCCCATATCATCGCAATTTCTTAAAAGAAAAACTCGAAGAAAAACTGCAGGATAACTATGCAGAATGGTGTGCCGTATGCGAGGAGATTTATACCCTGGTCGGGGCCGCAAGTCCGGAGCGCCGGCAGCAAAAGTGTGCCCGTCTAATGAGTACTATTTTGTTGTTAAGTCGCTGGGAAAGAGACAAGCCAATGTTTCAGGCCGGGCGACATTTGTATCGCGCAACGTTAAGTATATTGCTGTTAGATCATATGCTCAGCCAGGGATTGATTAAAAATAGCTATGTTCTGAAATACGCTGAGCAACGAATAGAAGGGCCCAAAACATACAGCGATAACAATGACAATGATGACATTGTTGATGCAACCTGTCCCTTTAAAACCCATATTCAGATACCGATGATTATGGCTTCGTTACTGCAGGAAGTGGGGACCATTCACCCGGAAATAAGGGCACTGAACAAGGCACTGGAGCAAGAGACTGACTTGTGCCCAACAAAACGCAGAAAAATGACAGTGCGCATAGACCAGGAAGCGTATGGTTTTACCCTGAATTATCTCGCTGAGGGGATTGAAGCGGGCAACCAACCACTAAACAGATTGTGTCGCAAACAACATCAACAGGCCGAAGAAAACAAAGAAAAATTCAAATTCATCCGAACATTATTACATTGTGCGGCATTTAAACCCGGTACAGTTGGCGATTTGTTGCGTTTGCCGCAAATGTATACCAACTTATTGATGTCTCCGGCCTGCCACTATGACAACATTCCCAAAATTACCCGTGTCATTTGCGATCGAGCCAGGCGTGGATTAGTCGGAAAAGATGCCGTGACAAGTCTGGAAACCATCCTGGGGTACTTTCCGCCTGGCTATGGCATCGCTTATATTCCGAAATGTGGGGAAGAAAAGGACCAGGACCGGTATGAATTCGCCATTGTGACCAGCCTGTATCCGGCTTCACCAAAGCATCCGCGCTGTCGGGCCGTCACCCGCAACCTGACATACTCCGCCGTTGGGCAAGATATGATCATTGCTAAAGAGAACAACCTGTATTTCCGGTTTGCCCGAAAGAAGTTAGAAAGAGTGCCGGAAAAACGATTACGGGAAATACTGGCTCTGTTGTACTTCGATGCTTCGCGACGAATGATGGTTAGCAGTTTAATCCCCAGTTTTTGGTTGCCCTATGAGTACTTTGCTTATTCCCGTCATCAAAATTTATGGGGCAATACGCTCAATGAACTCACCGCCGCCTGATTTGTTTCCTGTGATGAATGCGTAGTTTCGCTTACGGGATTTTTTATGTTGACCTGCTGCTCATCCGACGAGCGGCAAGTAAATCAACCAAAATACAACGCTAATTACCACGAAAAGATCCACGGGGGTACTCTAACCTCAGTGAAATTTCAGTTTTATCTGGTTACACAGCAATCAGGCATAAGTTCACGGGAAAGCTTGATGTTAGTTGCGAGGAGCGCCTTTCCATGAAAATTCGTCATCAAATCCTGTTTATATCCTGCATGGTGACGTCAGTAGTGCTGGGAAACATTGCCGCGCTGTATTTCAGCACAGCAATCATGGGTAATAGCATCGACACTATCTCAAAAAAATACCTGGTTGCCGTTCAGGCAGTTTTATCGGCGGAAGCTAACCTTAACCGGGCGATATCTACAGAGCGGACTATTATCCTTGTTGATCCGGCTAAACCGCTTTTTTCTGGCCTTAAAACCTATCATGAAACCAATATTTCCTCTGCAATCAGGTTATTGAATGAGGTGAGAGCATTGCAATTAGATGATGTCGATGAGGATCTGATCCAGGCTGCGGAAAACGCTTTGAACAAGTGGAGTGAGATCTCTTTCAGGGTGTTTTTACTGCGGGAGCAAAATAGTCGCGAAAGTCGTCGTCAGGCACTTGAGCTTACCATGAAAGACGCCAACTTCGAATTTGCCCTGTTAAAAGACACGATGAGCGGTCTGATTCAACAAATCAATGCAGGTGCCAGGCAGGTTGTAACTGACTCGGAACACAGTCAACGCAAACTCCAACTGGCCATTTCAGGCATTGCCGTACTTTCAACGGGTATGGTGATCCTGGTTTGCTTTTTGCTCTCCCGTTCCATTGTTACTCCCATCAATAAATTAAAAAAGCAATTTGACGTCATTGCCTCCGGACAGGGAGATCTCACCACCCGGTTACCTGTTCAGGGGGACAGTGAATTTACGGATCTGGCGTTGGCATTTAACCGGTTTTGTAAAAATCAAAGTGCCTTAATCAGTGACATCAAAGGCACCTTGCAGCAGGTCAATATCAGCTGTGCAAATGTTATGAGCAGCATGCAGGCGTCTCAGTCGAATGCTGATGATACAACCTCTAACAGCGAACGGGTCAACAATGACATGGTAATGATGGTTAACTCTATTGAGTGCATCCAAACAAGCACGAATACTGCGCTCACCCTTGCAGAACAGGCCCGGGTCTTAGTCAATGACGCTGACGATTCTCTGATACTGGCCAGCGAAACTATCGGCAACATGAGCCAGGAAGTGGAGCGTATCGCCTCTGCTATCAAGGCTTTGTCGGGCTGTACCAAAGATATTGAACAAGTGACCGGTGCTATCAACGAGATTGCTGAACAAACCAATTTATTGTCTCTTAATGCCGCTATTGAAGCGGCCCGGGCGCAGCAACACGGGCGGGGGTTTGCGGTGGTCGCAGGGGAGGTGAGAAACCTGTCGAAGGTAACTCAAAAGCTGACCCAGGATATTGGCAAAAATTTGCAAATGCTACTTGAAGCATCGCGTCATGCTGATTGTGTCATGGTGCAAAGCCTGGAACACTCCCGTCAATTAAGCGAGCGAGCCACCAACATTCGCCGCTTAATGTCGCACATCAATGACGCCAGTGAAGAACAACTGGTTGCCAATCAATCGGTATCCCTGCAAGTCAAAGAGCAGCAGCAGATTGTGGTTACCACAACAACCAGGGTTAGTGGTCTTAAGTCGCTGGCAGATGACGCAAAAACCTTGTCGTCTGAGGTCAGCGAAAAAATGCAAATGTTGAAAAATAATGCATTGAGTCTTCAGCATTTGCTAAATCAGTTCAAAACAGAGTGAGGTTAACACATTGATTTATTTTAAATTTATTTTATCCGGGATACTGCTTAGTTTATCTTCCCAGATTTATGCAGTGCAAATTACCGTAAAGGACGCCAATGACAAACCCCTTAAAAATGTGCTGGTGGTGCTGCCTGGTGATAATCAGAGCGCGAAACCGGTAACCCTGCAACAGGCCAAAATGTCGCAACGGGACAAGCAGTTCACGCCTCACATCCTGGCGGTGCAGCAGGGCACACCTGTGGTCTTTCCAAATGAGGACGACATTGCCCATCACGTTTATTCATTTTCAGAGGCGAAACAGTTTGAAAAGAAGATTTATCGCGGCGATGACCAGACACCTGTGGTCTTTGAAAACGCCGGTATTGTAAAACTCGGCTGTAACGTGCATGACTGGATGTTGGGCTATATTTTTGTGGTGGATTCGCCGTTTTTTGCACTCACTGATGAAAATGGCAACGCAACGCTTGATGGTCTGCACAGTGGCGTAAAATCCGTTAAACTTTGGCATCCTCTGTTGCACGATGGTGAAATTACAGAGCGGGAAATTGCGCTGCAGGAGCACAACGCAATACAGCTTGAAACAACCCTTATCGAAGCCGATGATTTCGATATTGATGACCTGGGAACTTACTAATGACTTTATCAAAACAAGCAAAAAAAGTATTTAGGTGTCCATCGCTGCTATTGACGGCGTTGTGTTGTGGTATGTCACATCAGGCTGGTGCCGCTTTCAACTTCGAAGCATTGCTTCAGCTCAACCTGGTGCACAGTGAAGGAACTCAAAGTTGGTTGCAACGACAAACCGGGCAGACCCGATACGACGAGGATGACAGCCTGGAATTGGGGCAGGCTTTGGCCGCTTTATCCTACGATATCAACAGCTATACAAGTTTACACAGCGTAGTGCATTACCAGACTGAGCAGGACGCCGGATTTGGCACCAGTCAATTGTATCTGAAGTACAAGCCTATATGGTCAGCAACCTACCGACCGACCTTTAAAGTGGGCGTTTTTTATCCGGAAATGTCGTTTGAAAACACCGATATGGGCTGGCTTTCGCCCTATACCTATAGCTTTTCAGCCATCAACAGCTGGATCGCTGAGGAACAACGCACCGGTGGTATTGAAGCTAAACTGGATATCGTTAATCAAGGCTCTGCGCACAAATTCAGTGTTACCGGGGCATTGTACAAGGGAAATGATACCCTGGGTTCTATGCTCGGTTGGCGCGGTTGGGCAATACACAATAAACAAAGTGTACTCAACGAGATTATCTTCTTTGACAGGTATCCCTCGCTTGGGCCAGAAGGGGAACTTGCCGCACAAGCAGCCTGGGCAGAACCCAGCAGAGAAATTGACGGTCGCATTGGCTTCTACGTCGGTGGTGAGTGGAATTATCGCGGCAAAAGCCGGCTTCGCTATTTTTATTATGACAATAATGGCGACATTCATGCCCCCAGGGCTGATGGCGGTCAGTTCGCATGGGACACCCGTTATCACAGCCTCGCCTGGCAGTACCGATTTAACAAGTCGTGGCGTCTCATCGCTCAATCCATGGTGGGCAATAGCGAAATGTGGAATGGTAAATTAAACATCGACTTTGCCTCATATTACCTGTTACTGAACTACACCCACGAGCAACATCGGGTGTCATTACGGCTCGACAAATTTGAAACCAAAGATATCGATCACATCAGCTCGGATGACAATGACGGGCACGGCAATGGGATCACATTGAGCTACAAATACAAAATTAATGATGCCTGGCAAGTGGGTGCTGAATATCTCTATCTGGACGGGTTTCGCGCAAGCCGTTTACAGTTCCCTGATCAGCAAGCCGATGTCAGTCAAAATCAACTCATGGGTGCGCTGGAATATCGATTCTGACCCTGAACTGGCGGTTAATCGCCCCCGCACTGGCGGGGGCATGTAAAGCGTAATAATGAGCCTGAAAGTGCGGCATTAACTATAGGCGCATGCCGTGAAGCATAGGCGCACATTATCGTGACACTATTATCTTTTTCATCTCAATGAGCCGACAAAGCAGGCCGCTGTCTGATGTCCGGCACTGACTGTGGCACCCCCTTACTTTGATCTAAACTGCTCAAGAATCACTGTTGAATCAGGCATTAATTGATTAAGATGTGCCAGAGTTTGTCAGGGCTTTCGTGACCATTAATGGACGGTTGTTTAGGAATAATAGGGTAAATAAGGCGTAATTATGAGCATCTCCATGAGTGTTTTAGGCGAGCTTAAAGTTCTTCGAAATGGACAGGCTATGCCATTGCCGACGTCTAAGCGCACGCGCGCGCTGTTGGCATTTCTGGCCATCACCGCCCGTCCACATCGCCGGGATCGTCTGTGTGAAATCTTCTGGGAATCTCCCAGCGATCCGCGCGGAGCATTAAGATGGTCGCTCAGCAAACTAAGGTCGGTGGTCAACTTCGAGACAGAATACCTCAAAGCAGACCGGGAACGGGTACGCCTCGATGTCGCTGATATCGATCTGGATATTAAGCGACTCCGTGAAGCTGCGGACAAGCAATCACTGACGGTTGATTCGCTTAAAGCATTGGCTGATAAATTCGATTTGCCGGTACTCAGTGGGTTAGATTTGCCAGATCAGGCACTTTACCAAAAGTGGTTAGTGGCCGAGCGCAACGAATGGCTTAAAACGCGGGCAAAAGTGCTTTCCCGGCTGGTCAATAGTGGTGAGCTGTCCTATCTGGAGAGGTTACAATGGGCCAGAGAATGGGAAAAAGCCGACCCGTTTAACCCCAAAGCTGCGACCAGCCTTGTAACGCTGCTGGAGTTGATGAATTTCCCTGTTGAAGTTGCCAGTCTGACGCGGGAGTTTAAGAAGCGATTTATGAATGCGGGTATTGGCTGGTCCTCAGAAGCCCGCACACAGTTTGCCGCTTCCGGGCAGCCAGTGGCGCAACCTGAAGTCGCAGATATTCCCACCCTGCCCGAACCCAGCGACAGGGAACTGTTGTTTCGTCAACGTATCCAGTTTTGCAGAGCATACGATGGCGTGCGATTAGCGTACGCCAGTATTGGCAAAGGAAAACCCATAGTCAAAGCTGCCAACTGGCTGAGCCACCTGGAATACGATTGGGATGCGCCTATCTGGAGTCCCTTGTACCGGGAGCTGGCGAAAGATTTTCGGTTTATCCGCTATGATGAACGCGGCAATGGGTTGTCCGACTGGGAAGTTGATGACATCTCATTTACGTCTTTTGTGACGGATCTCGAAACGGTTGTAGCATCCGCCTGCGATGAAAAGTTTGCCCTGCTGGGAATTTCTCAGGGCGCGGCGGTTTCGATTGATTATGCCGTGCGCAATCCGGATAAAGTGTCCCACCTGATCTTGTTCGGTGGATACGCCGCAGGCTGGCGACACAATGCAACAGAGGCAATAGTGCGGGAGCGGGAAGCAGTGATGACGCTGACAGAAGTGGGGTGGGGGCAGGACAACTCTGCTTATCGACACATCTTTAGTTCCACCTTTATGCCCGACGCAACACCTGATGAGCTAACCTGGTTTAATGACTTTCAACGGTTAACCACATCACCTCAAAATGCAGTCAGATTTCTGGAGGTATTCAGCCGCATAAATGTGCTGCAACAATTGTCTAAAATCACGGTGCCGACACTGGTGATCCATTCCATGGGAGACCGGAGAATCCCGGTCGAAGTTGGCCGAGAATTGGCTGCTTCTATTCCCAATGCTGAGTTTGTCGGGTTGGAAAGCAATGGTCATTTGCTGCTCGGCAGAGAGCCGGCTTCTGCTAAATTCCTCGCCACTATCCGAGACTTCCTCAACAGTTAGCAATCGTGAAATGAGCCTGTAAAGTGGTTATTGCCATAAAAAAGTTTCAGGAAAGCTTTCCAGATAATGAAGTCAACATTCTTGATGTTGCCAGTGATGATCCGTCAATCCGCTTACGCGGTATCTACCTGGACTCCCCAAACAGCGATGACATGATACTGTTTTTACGCCAGAGTTGTCAGTCAGACTGTTTGAAGCCAGTCAGTCAAAAAACAAGCAATTAATGATGATTGCAGGTGCCACACACGGCAATATGCTCAAAGATGCGGCCGATCAGGCGCGATATCGCACATGCAAAACCGCACATTGATAATCCAATAACGATATCCGCTGTGCGGTGAATAATGGCAAACACGGGCGCTTCCAGTGCAACATGGCTAATACTCTTGGCAAGAAAGTCGAAGCCGGGAATAATCACACCAATACCGATGTTGATGATTGATACAAGCCAAATCAGATGCGCTTGTTTTATCAGCCAGTAATCCAATTGTTTCATCAGTTTGTTTGTTTCCGAAATCTGGGTAATCACCCGAACAATACCGTAGCGCGTCAAAATAACCAATCCCAATGAGCGAAGCAAGGGACACGCACGTTATTCACGTCGGTAACTCAGGATTCTGTAAAAAAAAACAGGGTTATAATTTTGACCAGCTCTCATTTTATGGTAATAATTCATCCATTGATGGGGGAAAAGTGAGCATTGTTATGTCTAATCGACCGGCCAATATCAGGCATCAGACTCCTGAGCAACGGGTGGATACCTACCGACGGGCCCAGGCGAAGAGTCTTGGAAACGAATACAGTCGTCGAAACGCTGAAAACGAAGTAAAGCGACAACAAAATCCATCTCCCGGATTGCAGCGACTGGCGAATCGCCGGGCCCCGTCACAAACCGTGTTAGTCGAAGCTCGGCAGGCCAAGTTTTCGCAACAATCCGTTACTGCAAATTTTTCAATGGGGCCCACGCATTCCCGCAACAATATCGACCAGATGGCCAACTCGATGCAGCAATCCGGGTTTGACAGACGCCACGGCAGTATGAAAGGAAGTCTGGTAAAAAATGAAATGGTATCCCATGACAACAGGCGATTGGTGGCCGCAAAAACCGCCGACATATGGGTACCCATGAAACTGGAACACCCGTCTGTTCAGAACATCGACATGAGTAGTCAGGAAAAATCAGCCAGCAGTGCCCAGCGTCCGGGAAATACTGTGAACAACTTCCTGATTGAGCGAACTTCGCCCTCTAAACGTGAACCCGCCGATCCACAAACCGTACAACGCGGCTATTCTCAGGGATTTGATCAGGTGCATATAAAATCAGGTTTTGCCTATGAAGGGGGCGCCAGTAATAAATCTCAGGGTATGAAACAGCGACGCAAAGTTGCCGAGGATGCCCTTATTGGGCGTCATCAAAGCATTGCCGGAAAGCGCTAGTAAGCGTATTGAGGCAATTGTTCTCAAGACCGGCAAGACCTGAAATAGTCGTGCGCCAGGCGCACGACTAAAGCCAATGTCAGTCTGATGATGGTTGTCAGCCGGGCGAGGCTATTTTTAAACCAACTATCCCCACTAATATCAATAACAAGCTTATTATTTTGATTAGCGACAATGATTCATTAAGCACAACTACACCAAAAATAACGGCACCCACCATACCAATGCCTACCCAAACGGCATAAGCCACACTGAGTGGTAAAGTGCGTAATGCAATACTTAAAAAATAAATACTCGCAGCCATTGCGATAATTGTCAGAACAGACGGCAGGGGTTTGCTGAAACCATCGGTATATTTAAGGCCCACAGCCCAACCCATTTCCAGTAACCCGGCAAGCAAAAGAATTAACCAGCTCATAGCAACACCTTGTAATGGGGTCGTCCCCGCCAGTTAAAGGATTCAAAGGGTCGTCCCCCAGAATTACGCGAAAAGATAGCACGCGCCAATTCTGTTGGCAATGCTCTGGATTTACGTAGTGGCAAGCACCATATTGCCCACCAAACCAAGTAAAAAGCCCGCAACCGCACCTAATGCTGGTATGCCACCGTTAACCGCCTTTGATTCAGGTGCAACGTCCTGAAATACCAGATAGAGGATACCGGCTCCTGCAAACAGCATTATACCTGCCACAAATTCATGAGCATCAGCGAGCAAAAAATAGCCGGTTAACGCGCAAAGTGGGCCGACAATCGCCAGGCAGAAAAAGGCACCCAGCACCTTATTCCCGGATAGGTTTGCCGAGTCGACTAATTCTTCGTAAGCGTTAAAGCCTTCCGGTAAATTTTGTAAAACCATTAATAATGCCAGGATTAAACCTGTGCTCTCACCCACCGCAAATGCTGCCCCAAGCGCAATAGCCTCGGGAATAAAGTCTGACAGCATAGCGGCCAGTTGACCTGCAGAGCTTTTTAACTTGCTCAGCGCGCTATCCAGAAAGTAAAAGACAATACCACCACCGGCAAAACACAATACAGCGGGTAAAACCGACAGTTTTTTCGCACCTTCGGGAACCAGAACCAGAGCAACGGCGGAGATCAGCGCACCTCCGCCAAAAGCAACAATAAACTGCCTTGCCTGACGGGTAAGAAACGCGGGGTGGAGCAAGTCAAGACGTGCCAGCAAAGCACCTGCGGGCATCGCTGCCCCGGCGAAAAGTGATAACAGCACGACATTGAGGTACTCTGGCATAAGTTTTCTTTTTAACCGCCTTGATTTCGTATTAGCTCTTTTAAAGTGAGAGATTTCCAATTTCCACAAAAAGACAAGCTGGTACCTTTAGCATCACCGTAATTGTATGAACCAATAATTCCAACAGACTCGAAGTAATCATTATTAATCACTACTTCCGATACAACAAATCCATCCACTTGCATGCATTCCATATTCATCAGTTGGTCGTTTCAAAGTGAAGCCCGCACAAAAGGCCATTTAGGAGTAAGGTTTATACTTGGAATAGTTGGTGAAGCGAACGCTATTTGTTAGCCCCCGAGCCTGTCGATCCAGTATTCAGGTTTACGAAGTAGATTCGCTACAGCTATGATAACTATTGAGTTATTGTTTACAGTATAAATTAAACCGAATGGAAAGTTGTGAAGTAAACACCTTCTCGTTCTCTTAGTGATCTTCTGCCAAGAAGTGGGATGTGATAAAACTCGTTGAAGTCCAGCATTTACCTCTGAAATGAACCGAGTGCCCAGACCTACAGCTGAGATTCGTAAAATTCGAATGCGTCATCTAGCTCCAGTTGAGCAAGTTTTGTGAATTCAACCTTTTTTGGCATACTTTCCCAACACATCCTTGGCTGGAATTGTTTCTAAAACCCCTGAATTTAGAGCATCTACTCTAGATTCAACTTCTTTAGCCCAAATATTCTCAAATTCAGTGGTTGGTGCATCCAAACTTTTTAAGAGGCTTTCTACAAGTTCTATTCGAGCCTCAGAGGGAAGTGACAAAGCTGCATTAGTAATATCAGATTGTTGATTTTTCATTGAATACCCACTAACTGAATAGATTTGCTAAAGATACCACTCTTCAGAAAAAGTACAAAATTAGAGTGAGGGGCTAACGCCCACAGCAGCGGTTTATCCGCTGCCTTTGCTTGTTAGCTGTCGCTTATTCTGCGCAAAATGAACTCAACTCTTTCTTCAACTGAAAACTTTGGAACTTCAATCAGTTCATAGCCAAACTCTTCGTAAGCTCTCACCATTTCATCATAAGTTGCAATAGCCTCATTGAAGTCTTGTTTTCGCTCCATATCGTTTTCGTAAATCGATTCCCATGGGGGAAAAATAAATGCATCTCGGTTATAAGCCAATTCATGGCAGTTCTTTAGCAAAATCTCGGATATTGGGATTCGCTCAAGTTTACTGTATCCATATGAGTCAATTATGCCGCGGTCAAAGAAGGTGAGAACAGAGTCACCCAGGTGTTAACGCCCGTTTTCGATTCCACCTTCTCAGACAACAGCTTTGGGTTCAGGCCACACCGAAACGGGCAACAGGCGGTGAAACAGGTCCGAGACATTATCAAAACGGGACGCCGTTTTGCTGTGGATGTCGACCTGTCAAAATTCTTTGACCGTGTTAATCATGATTTACTCATGACGTGCCTTGGCTACAAAGTGAAGGACAAGCGTCTGCTTAAACTGATAAAACGTTACCTGCGAGCTGGGGTTATCGATAACCCCCCTGTGTCAGGATAGTTGTCGCCTCAGTTTTTCGTATTGTTAGACAGGGGGTGGATGACAGGTTTGAGTGA
>NZ_JBVTQY010000033.1:0-55081 GCF_055755215.1 Planctobacterium sp. R6 | reverse complement strand
GTTGTGGAACTTAATCCGGAGAGCAAAAAAGAAGCAGCTTAACGGCTTAGGCGACAACTACCTTGAAAAACGCCGCCGCAGCGCTGGCTTTTTACGGCTTTAGTCACCGGGAACTGATCAGCAAGCGCATTCAGGACATCAATATTATGTCGGCTGAAGAAGTGGAGCAGGAAATGACTAACGCCGCACTTCACAACCAGAACTATTTCACCTTCCAACATCAGTTGGCCAGTGAAGAAATCCGCAATGTTGAAGTGCATTCCACCCCGATAGAAGATGCCAACAAAACCATGTTGTTTTCCATCATTCACGACATAACTGAACGCGTCGAGAATGAACAAAAATTAAAGCTCAATGCAAAAGTGTTTGAGCACTCACAGGAAGGCGTACTGGTAACAGACGCTCAAAACAAAATCATCACCGTTAACCGGGCATTTACCGATATCACTGGTTATTCACAGGACGACGTCACCGGGCAGTTTCCCTCAATATTGAAGTCTGGCCGTCATGATGCACAGTTTTATGTGGATATGTATGAAGAAATCGACCGCCAGGGTTATTGGAAAGGCGAAATATGGAATCGCAAAAAAGACGGCACAATCTACCCGCAATTGCTCTCCATCAGCAAAGTGGAAAATGATGCAGCACAGGTCACACATCACGTAGCAGTATTTTCAGACATTACCCGCCTGAAACAATCAGAAGCTCGCATGGAGCAGTTGGCCCACTATGATGCCCTGACGGGGTTACCCAACAGATTGCTGCTTAAATCACGCATTGAACATGCACTGGAAAGAGCCAAACGCCACCCGGAAGATAAGGTAGCCATTCTGTTTTTGGATTTGGACCATTTTAAAGTGGTCAACGATAGTCTGGGCCATATGATGGGTGACGAACTACTGAGGCAGGTAGCCAGGCGTTTAAAATGCACCCTGCGGGAAGAAGATACCATTGCCCGTTTAGGCGGGGACGAATTCGTGATCCTGTTGGAGGGGATCACTCAGATCAGTACATTAAATAGCATAGCGCAGAATATCATCGAGGAAGTAAAAACCCCCTATTTGCTGGATGCAAATCAGGAAACCACAATTGGCACCAGTATTGGTATATCCGTTTATCCCAATGATGCTGAGGATCTGGAAAAATTACTCACTTATGCCGACTCAGCAATGTATAAGGCAAAGCAAAACGGCAGGAATACCTACGCCTTTTACACTGAATCCATCACAGCTGAAGTGGATAAACGGTTCAAACTCAGCAATCAATTGAGTAAAGCCATTGACCGTCAGGAGCTGGAGCTGTATTACCAACCGCAGATAGACATGCGCTCCGGCGACATCACCGGAGCAGAAGCCCTGATCCGTTGGAATCACCCTGAGGAGGGATTATTAACGCCCTGGGCATTCATTGAAATCGCGGAAGAGACCGGGTTAATCCACGAAATATCCAAGTGGGTCATTGCGCAAGGTTGTAAACAGTTAAAACAGTGGCAGGAAGATACTCACGATATCACCCTGGCGCTGAATATATCGCCCCGGGATTTTCGCTACGATAATTTTATTGATGAAGTGGGTAAACACATTAAACAATCCGGAGTACGCCCTCAGCGATTGGAACTGGAACTCACCGAAAACAGCCTGATGGAAACCTCCGGCAACGTGATGGAACTGCTACACGATCTGAAAAAGCTGGGGGTATCTCTGGCTGTTGATGACTTTGGGACAGGACACTCCTCAATTGCCTATCTAAAGCATTTTCCGGTGGATAAGTTAAAGATTGACCGCAGTTTTATCAAGGATATTGACGTTGATCCCGCCGATAAAATGATCACTGAAACCATCATAGATATGGCCAAGAACTTTAACCTGAAAGTGGTGGCAGAAGGCGTAGAAACCCGTGAACAACTGGAGCTGCTGAACAGTATTCACTGCGACATCGCACAGGGTTTTTATTTCAGCAAACCCGTACCTTTGGCCCAGTTTAACGCGCTGCTGGCCGACAACCGGGTGCCGGCTCAGGAAACTTGTTCAGGCTGAATTTATTCATCCTGCCAGCGGGCTTTGATATCCAGAAACTCAGCTAAACATTGATCCAGTAGTTCCACTAACCTGGGATCAAAGTGTTTGCCACTTTCAGAATGAATAAGATCCAGCGTTCTCTCCACTGTCCAGGCTTCTTTATAGGGGCGTTTACTGGTCAGCGCATCAAAGACATCAGCAATGGCAACGATACGCCCTTCCAGAGGAATATCTTCACCTTTCAGGCCATTGGGATAGCCTGTGCCATCCCACTTTTCGTGGTGAGTTAAGGCCACCGACTTTGCCAGTCGCAGTAACTCAGAGTCTGCCTCACCAATGATATCAGCGCCTATCTGGGGGTGTGTGCGCATTACGTCGAACTCTTCTTCAGTCAGTCGACCGGGTTTGAGTAAGATGCTATCTGCAATACCGATTTTCCCGATATCGTGCATTGGCGCCGCGTGCAGAATATCATCCGCGGCTTTGTCAGATAAGCCATAAGCTTTTGCCAAAATACGCGAGTAATGACTCATACGCAGTACGTGGGTGCCGGTTTCATTATCCTTATATTCCGCCGCCCGACCCAGACGTTGAATCACCTGCAATCGGGTAAGCCGCAGTTCATCTGCCTGCACTAAAGACAAATGAGTTTTCACCCTGGCTTTAACGATAGCCGGTGACACCGGCTTAGTAATATAATCCACGCCACCAGCTTCAAACCCCGCCGCCTCATCACTTTCATCAACCAGCGCAGTGACAAAAAGCACCGGAACATGTTTGGTTGAAGGCGCCTGTTTTAATGCTTTGCAGGCTTCCAGACCGGTCATCTCCGGCATCATCACATCCATCAGGATCAGTGCCGGTGGCTCCTTTAATGCCACATTGATGGCTTCCTGACCACTTTTGGCAAAAGCCAAATCATAATGCTCAGCCAGAATATTTTTGAGTACTCGCAGATTAACGGGCTCGTCATCTACCAGGAGTATTCTGGGACGATTAACTTCTTTTTCAATCATGATTTCTCCTGCGCTGATTTGAGTTCTTTCAGCAATAACGCGCATAGATTCGCGGCTTTTTCAAAATCAAAATCGTCAAGCGCTGCTTCGATCTGCTCCACCGTTTCCTGGAACAGTGTCGCTTTTAACACCATTAGCGCCTGTACATCGTTTTCATCGAAGGTGTTTTCCGCACAATCTGCCAATAAACGTTCGCTGTGTAAAATCATTTGCGCCATATCCACCTCTGCCGGTGACTCAGGCGCATCATTGATACAGGCTTCGCCGAGTAGTTCGCGCACCTGCAACAATGTTTGCTGTAACTGTACCAATAACTCTCCGGTGCTTTCGCTGTCTTGTTCCTGCACCTGCTTTTCCAACTCATTGAGTTGCTGTACTGTGGTTTTCAGTGCCACGTTACCGGCAACACCTTTCATTTTATGACACACCAGTGAGAGTTGTTGCCAATCAGCTAACTTAAATGCATCACGCAACTCCTGTTCATAAACAACACAATTTTTCAGAAAGGTCTGCAACTCTTTCTCGTGCTTTTGTTTATTACCCCACAAGGCCTCACCTTGCTGGTAATCAATCAGTTGCGTGCCTTCCTGAGATTCTGGCAAAGTGTTATCTGTTGCTTCTATGCCCAATACCCGGGCAATTTCATTATTCAGTTGTATCAGGTCAACAGGTTTATTGGCAAACCCCTCCATTCCGGCTTCTTCTGCCGCAGATTTGTCCTGTTCCAGCACACTGGCGGTCAAGGCAATAATAGGAATGGGGGGCAGCCCCTGCTGTTTTTCCTGCTGCCTTCGTTCTCTGGCGGCACTCAGCCCATCCATAACCGGCATCTGTAAATCCATCAGCACCAAATCCGGTTGTGAGCCTGCCATACGCACCAACGCTTGTTGACCATCGCGCGCAGTGATCACCTGATGACCTTCACGGGTTAGCAAAACCAGTAATAAATCTATGTTTTGCTGAATATCATCCACCACCAAAATAGTTAATGGTGGCAATTGTAGCTTCACGCCGGAACTTGCACTTTCAGTGACCTCAGCAACCTGTAAGGGCAAATCAAAAGTAAAACAGGTCCCCTTATCTGGCTCACTTTGGACACTGATGGTTCCTCCCATCAACTCAATCAGTTGTTTACTGATCGTGGTACCTAATCCGGTGCCACCAAATTTGCGGCTCATTGATGCATCAGCCTGAGCAAAGGCATCAAACACCCTTTCCAGTTGTTCCTCAGACATACCAATCCCGGTATCTTCTACCTGAAACCGAAGTTTGTTTCCGGATTTTATCGTCACAGAAATTTTCACTTCACCGGTGTCTGTAAATTTAATAGCGTTGCCCACCAGATTCGTTAATACCTGACGAATTCGCTCGGGAGAGCCCAGGTAACCGGTGGCAATATTCTCATCAACTGAAACATGCAATTTCAGCCCCTTAGCATCCGCCTGTAACCACAATGTTGATACCACAGCATCGATTTCATCCGTCAGGCAAAATGGCCTTTGCTCCAGTTCTAATTTACCTTTATCTAACTTGGCGCTGTCCAGAATGTCATTGAGCAAATGTAACAGTGACTTTGCAGAGCGATTTATGGTGGTCAGATGTTTGTATTGCTCTGTGGTAAGACGGGCGTCCATCAGAATATCGCTAAAACCAATGATGGCATTCATCGGGGTGCGAATCTCGTGACTCATGTTGGCCAAAAATGCTGCTCTGGCGGCGGCGGCTTGTTCCGCTTTTTCTTTTGCCAACAGCATGTCCTGTTCCATGGTTTTGCGATCGGTAATGTCCATGATGAAACCGTCCAGCCAGGGCTCTTCGCGATCTTCTACCTGCACCATATTGCCATGTTCAAATAACCAACGAATTTGTCCGTCCTTGCGAATAATCCGGTATTCCAGCGCAAATGAGCTTTGTTCTGCTACTTCAGCATAAATGCGTTCTCTGTCGTCCGGATGATAGAGGTCGGCAAAACTGCGCTTTGGATTGGGCAGAGTAAACTCACTGGCATTGTAGCCCGTGATGTTTTCCACAGCTTCGCTGATGAACACCATGGGCCAGTCTTTTTCCAGTAGGCAGCGGTACGCAATCCCGGGAATGTTGGAGATGAGTGAACGAAACTTGGCTTCGTTTTCTTTTAGCGCCCGCTCCATTTCGATGCGGTGACGAATATCTGATAAAAACGCTACGAAATAATCTTCGCTTTTTTGCACCACGTGACCTATCCCCAAACGCACGGCAACCAGTTTGCCATTTTTGTGCACAGCGTCCACCTCACGACCAACCCCAATAATATTGGCTTTGCCCGTTTTCAGATAATTTTCCAGGTAGCCATCGTGTTCACCACTGAAAGGTTGAGGCATGATTTTGCTGACATTTTCTCCCAGCAATTCATCAGCTGACCAGCCTAAAATCTGACTAACAGCTTTGTTAACACTCACCACGGTTCCGTTGCTACTGATAGTGATAATGCCATCTACCGCGGTATCCATCATGGCGCGCATACGACTGGCACTCAGACTGGCCGCTTCTCCGGCGTCTTTATAGCGAAACACCAGACTGGTGCCCAGAACCATGCTGATAATTAAAATAGTAGACGCGGTAACGCCCGCCGCCAGAAACAAGGAGATCCCCTCAGGTTGCGCGGATAACTCCAAACCTGGCGGTAAAACAAAACGGGCAGCAGCCATCCCGGTATAATGCATACCAGAAATTGCCGCCCCCATCACAATGGCCGCAAGCAGATTGGCCTTTCGTGCAGAAAGTCGGGTTTGCCCAAAATATGCGATACCAAAACGCACCCACAAAGACAGCATGGCCAGCGCCACAGCCACCAGGATAGATACCAAAAACATTACCAGGTCATAGCGCAACAACGTTGCCATTTGCATTGAAGCCATACCGACATAATGCATAGCGCCGATGCCGGCACCCACCAATACACCACCGAGAAAAATCTGCTTTATTGTAATGCTTTTTTGAATAATCAGATTTAGCGCCACCAGCGAGGCAGCAATGCTGGGGATCACGGACAGTAAGGTGAGCTGCCAGCCATAATCTACCGATGTGCAAAGTTCAAAGGCTAACATGCCAATAAAGTGCATTGACCACACCCCGCCCCCCAGCGCAACACTACCGGAGGCGAGCAATACCTGACGCCTGCTGGCGCGACTTTCCGCGGCCTGAGTAGCAACCTCAAACCCCATAAAGGCGGCAAAAATGGCAATAAGCACGGATACAACCACTAACCCGGGGTCATGAGAACCGTAGGTCAGCAGACTTTCATTGGGAAAATAAAAAAACTGTTCTAAGAGATTTTGCATGCAGAAACAGCGGTGTTATTGGGATGCATGTGATGACTATTACATTGTTGGCCGCAATGCACAAGCCTGTAATCAATACGAAACGATTCGTCTTTAATATACTTTGATTTCTAAATAATTAATACGTATTCTGCACTTAACATGTTTTTGAACGATTCGCATTCAATCTACTTTAGTGAATTTTAGCGCATCAACTCAAATGCTTTTGTATCCACCTAATAATAACGTGACCGCTATGCTTTTTAAATCTAAGTCATCGGGTATCTTTGAGCGTAAAACCGCTGAAGCCATTTCTGAAGCCCTGAACCGTTCTCAGGCAGTTATCGAGTTTACACCGCAAGGCACGATAGTAAGTGCCAACCAAAATTTTTTACAGGCAATGGGGTATCAACTCAGTGAAATCCAGGGAAAGCATCACCGCATGTTTGTGGATGACGCCGAACGTCAGTCGGCGAGTTATAAAGCATTCTGGGATGAATTATCACGAGGAAAGTTCAAACAATCTGAATTTAAACGCATCAGGAAAGGTGGCGAGATTATCTGGTTGCAGGCTACTTATAATCCGATTATGAACAAACAAGGCGTCGTAGAAAAAGTGGTAAAGTTTGCCTCTGATATCACTGTGCAGAAGCTCAAAAACATAGATTACGAGGGTAAACTGGCGGCCATCAGTAAATCGCAGGCCATGATAGAATTTGACCCACAGGGCAATATTCTCGACGCCAATGACAATTTTCTTGCGGCGATGGGCTATCGCAAAGAAGAAATCCTTGGCAAGCATCATTCTATGTTTGTAGACCGCGGGGAATCTGCCGGGAGTGACTACAAACGGTTCTGGGACAAATTGCGCCACGGAGAATTTCAGTCTGCGCGCTACAAACGCCTGGGCAAAGGCGGCCGGGAAGTCTGGATTGCTGCCACTTACAATCCGATTGTGGATCCCAATGGTGATGTCATCAAAATAGTAAAATTTGCCACTGATATCACCAAACGCGTTAAACAAGAAAAACAATTTGCGATGCTCTCACTGGTGGCCAATGAAACCGATAACTCAGTGATCATTACTAATGCTCAGGGTCTGATTGAATACGTAAACCCCGGATTTTCCAAATTATCCGGCTATAGCATAGAAGAAGCGCTGGGGAAAAAACCCGGAGCATTGTTACAGGGCGAGCACACCAATCCTGAAACCGTCAAACGGGTACGGGCCAATATCGCTGCGAAAAAATCGTTTCACGAAGAAATACTGAACTACAACAAACAAGGTGATTCCTACTGGATAAACCTTGCCATTAATCCGATATTTAATGAGCAGGGAGAGGTTGAAAAGTTTGTCTCTATACAGAGTAATATCGATGCAACCAAAAGACAGGGCCTGGAAAACGGAATCCGTCTTAACGCCATTGCCAGCAGCAATATTGTTCTGGAATTTTCGGCTCAGGGAGCCTTGTTGGAAGCGAACCATCTCGGTTTACAAGCCCTGTGCGCCAGCAGCGTTAAGGAACTGGCAGATAAACTTAAAAACCTGAAAAGCTGCCTGTCTGAAGAAAATTGGCAACGCCTGTTCAAGCAGGACTCGGTTTCCTGCGATGTGACAATTCCAACCATAAAGGAACAATCTCCCGCCATTATTGCGTCGACTATTTCGCTGGTCAGAACCGTTGAGGGTAACATCAGCAAGATCATTCTGTACGGCACAGACGTCTCGGAGAGAAATCAGGTAATTGCTGAAACACATGACGCCATGTCGCAGGTATTAGACCGTATCAGTAGTATCATACAAACAATTAACGGGATATCGAACCAGACCAATCTGTTGGCCCTGAATGCCGCTATCGAATCGGCCCGGGCAGGTGAAGCCGGTCGTGGTTTTGCTGTGGTTGCTGACGAAGTTCGCAATCTGGCGCAAAGTACCACAGAATCAGCGCTGGAAATTACCTCACTGATCAGTGAAACCAAGGAGCATGTGGATAAGCTCTCCAACTACATGGCAGAAAGTTAACTTTATTGCTTAAAATACCCTTGTCAGTACCCTGATACAGGCACCTTTGCATGGTGCCTGCTGTCAACATATGGCACTTTCGGTCAATACTTAGTCAGTCATCAGTGCCATACTCAATACCTGTAGAGTCATTGTGGGCCTGATTGTGGAATTGATACTGATTGCGATACCTTTTTTCTTTTTACTGATTGCCACAGAAATTTATGTGGACCGAAAAAGAAAAACCAGATTTTATCAATGGGATGATACCATCAGCTCACTGAATCTTGGGGTGATGAGCCGCCTGGTAGGTGTCTTTAAGTTAATTTTACCTTTCTCTGCTTATGTCTGGTTATATCAGCAGACGGCGTTGCTCAGCATTGCGCTGGATTCCGTGCTGTGGTGGACGGTGGCCTTTGTGGTTTATGACCTGGGCTACTATTGGGTACACAGGCTTAGTCACCGCATCCACGTCATGTGGGGATCTCATGTGGTGCATCACTCCAGCGAAGAGTACAACCTGACCACGGCCTTGCGCCAAACCGGTACGCCTGCCTTGTTCGCCTGGATTGTTTTTCTGCCCATGGCCTTGCTGGGAGTCCCCCCGGAAATGCTGTTGGCTTGTGGGTCGCTCAATTTAATCTACCAGTTCTGGGTACATACTCAGCATATTGATAAAATGCCTCCCTGGTTCGAAGCCGTTTTTGTCACGCCCAGTCACCATCGGGTGCATCACGCATTGAACAAAGACTATATCGATAAAAATTATGCCGGCGTGTTTATCCTGTGGGACAAACTATTTAACTCCTTTCAGGCGGAAAAAAATAACGTAGAAATTGTCTACGGCGTCAGTCACCAACTCAATAGCTGGAATCCCCTGTGGGCCAATTTCCAGGTGTATCGCAACCTGCTACAGGATGCGTTATATACCCGCCACTGGCGCGACAAAATCAAAACCTTTTTGATGCCTCCGGGCTGGCGTGCGGCCGATGCCAAACAAGGCCTGCCAAGAAAATATGCCAACAGTAAATCACTGCAGAAATACGCAGTAGCCCAATGTAAAAACCGAAAAATTTATGTACTCACTCAGTTTTTGTTGCTGATACCCATGGTATTTTGGTTCTTACTGCAACTCCCCAATTTTGCGCCGTTAATAAGTGTGGGGCTGGGACTTTTTGGCATTTACCACTGTTGGGTTATCAGTGTTTTGCAGGAACATAAAACCTGGCAAACCCTGGCAGAACCACTGCGCTTACTCGGCACCGGTTTTATCGCTTATGCACTGTTGCAGCCACAAGTTCAACATCCTGTTTTTGTACTTATCCTCGCCTGGATAATCGCCTCATTGTTCAGCTTTACCTGGCTACTGAAACAGGCAAAGCCAGCGGCTGTATACGATAATCCCCAGGCGTCACACCAAAGTGACGTTTAAATGCGCGTTGAAAAGCGCTTTGCTCGGAATATCCTAAAATCTGTGCAATGTATAACAGTTTGTGGTCGGTTTGAGTCAGGTAGGATACCGCCAGACTGAGCCGGATACTCTCCACAAACTGCGTTAAACTGGTGCCAGCCCGTTGGAACTGACGTTGAACTTGTCGCGGGCTTAATTCCAGAAATCCCGCAATTTCGGGTAAGTCTGGCACATGATCCGGCAACACTTCAATGATGTACTGACGTACGATATCTAATGAGGCGTTTTTGCGTTTTACCAGCAAGCGCTGCTCAGCATGGGCACAGAGTACATTGAGAACTTCTGAGTTCGAAGTGCGAAGCGGCAGGGCCAGCAGTTCGGTGTGCACTTTGATACCGTTAAACTCAGCATTAAAGTACACCGGGCAGCGAAAAAAGGCCTGATACTCCGCCGGGTCCACCAGTGCTTCATGGGTAAAATGGACACTCAGGGGCGTGGCGTCAGATTGCGTATACTGAAACGCAAACGCCAGCCAGGCGGTAATCACCTGCTCGGTACTATGGGCACTGTGACAGCACTCAGACAACCAACGCATAATGGTGACTTCTTCCTGAGTCTCATGATAGGCCAGTCCGGAATTGCCCAGTAAACATTGATAACGCTTTTGCAAGGCCAGGGCCTGTTGCAAATCCGGTGCGGCCGCCACAATAAAGCCCAGCAGTCCCCAAATACTCAGCTCAAACGCCCGGCCAAAACGAAAGCCTATATTGGCACTATCAAGCGTATCAGCCGCATTATGCAGCATGGTCTCGTAGTGTTGCACCGCAAAGCAGGCTTCCGGATCATTGAGTTGCGCATCATTGCAGTTTAACTGGCTTAACAACTGCGCTCTGGGCAGCCCCTGAGCATCCAGATAATTGAGCAATGAACGCACCGTATAAGCAGGCAGTGTTGCGTCTGGCATCGCCATATTATCTATTCACATCCATCAGCAGGCTTAGGATTTGTCTGTCTGACTGAATTCATCAAAGGCTTTTAACGCGTCCGCCGCGTACATCAGTGACGGTCCACCGCCCATGTATACAGACATACCGCACACCTCTTCGATCTCTTCCCGAGTTGCCCCCAGCTTAACTAAGGCCTTGGCATGAAATCCGATACAGCCATCACATCGCACTGCCACCCCGATAGCTAAGGCAATCAACTCTTTGGTCTTTTTATCCAGTACACCGTCTGCCGTTGCAGCTTTGGCCATTTCCGAAAAGCCTTTCATGACATCCGGAGCCCCTTTTCGCACCTGAGGCAAGTACTCATTTAAATCAGCGGTTATATCGAGATAGGATTTTTTCATAGTGTTTAACGCGTTGAGAAAATGTTAAACACTATTGTGGCTTTATGGTCGACAGAACGCCAGCTTCAAATCGCGAAAACGAAAAGATGGCGCCTGTAATACTAAAGTGTGTTCGCAGAAGGCGAGCCTGTTCTCACGGCGCCGGCGCGGCGTTCAATGTCCTGTTTGAGGGATGGATACAGGCCCAGTAAAAACAGTAATTCAGCCAACACAAACAAAGGACCAATCAGCAAGCCCATTAAGTCATCCACAAAGGCGGGCTTTTTACCCTCAAAATAATGACCGATGAATTGCACAATCCAGCCCAGTACAAATAAACCTACCCCGGTACTCAACCACAGCAGGGTTGATGCAGCGGCGATGTCCATCGCATAGTAAATGCCGGTGGCCATCAGCACAGCCATCAACGTTGCAAACACCAGATTTAGTCTGAGGTAGTACAAGGATGCCGCTAAACAGCACGCCATCGCCGGAGTGACCGCATAGCCAGCAAGGTCAAACACAGGTCGGGACAACAACACTATGACAGCAAACACAATGACAGGCACACCCACTAAATGGGTTAATATATTACGGGAGTCCCGATGGTACTCCGCGTAAGTGGCCAGTTGTTCAACAAAACTCTTCATGATCAATTCCGAAATAACCAAAACAAGATGATTGTATCCGGTTACTTTTTCGGCAAATGTCATCCCGGTGACAATTCCGGACATTTTTAGCCTGGTTACAGAAACACCCGTTCAATAAACCAGTAAGCCCCCACAGTGGCAATCAATAGCGACAAGGGGATCTGTACCCGACTGCGATACCAATGGCGATTTCTGAACAGATAGGTGCCCACAAATGCCAACAACAGCACGGCAATTTGCCCCAGCTCTACCCCCAGGTTAAAGGCCAACAGAGACGGGACCAGATCGTTTTTAGGCAGTCCGTAATCACTTAACACCGAGGCAAAGCCTAAACCGTGTAACAAGCCAAACCCAAAAACGATGGCTGGACGCCACTTTGACGCCTGTTTAAACACACAATTTTCAACGGCAACCCACACAATCGACAAGGCTATCAACGGCTCAACAATACTGCCCGGCACCTGGACAATGCCCAACGCAGCCAGGCCAAGCGTAACAGAATGAGCCAGGGTGAAGGCCGTTACCTGCCAAAGCAACGCGCCCAGCATCAGGCTGGAAAAGAACAGCCCCAGGACAAACAAAATATGATCCAGTCCCTTGGGAATAATGTGTTCAAATCCAGCCTTAGTATACAACCAGAACTTTTCTGACCAGCTCATGGCGGCCAATTTGCGCATTCTTTGGCGTTTTAAGGCCGCCAGATATTCTTCATCCAGGGTTTCACCGTCAATCAATAACTGTCCCTGTTCAATATCCAAAATAATGTCCTCGTCCTGAGGATGTGCCGCTACCGGTGTCGCGTGAATACCAACAAACACAAGAATCAGTGTTAACAGGCAATGATAAATTTTCATGAGTTACAAGCCACAAAAAAACTGGCCCGGTAAACCGGGCCATGATGAGTCAATATCAAACTGAGCAGGGTTTAATCGGTTGAGCCGTCTAAACCACGTACTTTTAACAGTGCGTCAATTTCCGGCTCCCGGCCACGGAACTTTTTATAGAGTGTCATGGCTTCTTCGGTTGAACCTTTTTCAAGTACATGGGTACGGAATTTTTGCGCTAAATCCTGATTAAAGATATCGCCGGTTTCCTTGAAGGCCGCAAAGCCATCCGAATCCAGTACCGCTGAATGCACATAGCTGTAGTATCCGGCGGCATAACCTCCGGCAAAGATATGGGAAAAATAGGTAGAGCGATAACGCGGTGCAATTTCGTCAATCAGACCAATGCGTTGCATCGAGGATTTTTCAAACGCGTCGGCGTCCTGCATGTCATCTTCAGCAGACAGCGTATGCCAGTCCATGTCCAGCAACGATGCTGCCAGATATTCGGTGTTGGCGAAACCCTGATTAAATTTCGCAGACTTGAGCAGTTTATCAATCAGTTCGTCCGGCATAGGCTCACCCGTCTGATAGTGAGTGGCATAGGTTTTTAACACCTGCGGCTCACTGGCCCAGTGCTCCATGATTTGCGCCGGAAATTCAGTGAAATCACGGGGACCGGAAGTGCCTGACATGCTGCCATAGGTGGTATTTGTCACTAAACCATGCAGAGCGTGTCCAAACTCATGGAACAAAGTGGTTACATTGTCAAAACTGAGCAACGCCGGGGCATCTCCCACAGGCGGCGAGAAGTTACAGACATTGACCACCACCGGACGCTCTCGTAAATCCAGATTCGACTGGCCTTTAAAGCTGCTCATCCAGGCGCCACCGCGTTTGTTGGAACGGGTGTAATAGTCACCCATGAAGATCCCCAAATGACTACCGTCTTTGTCCTTCACTTCCCAGACCCGAACATCCGGATGATAGACATCGATATCATGTAATTCGGTAAAGGTCAGTCCCCACAGTTTGTTGGCGGTATCAAATGCGCCTTTTAACACGTTATCCAAAGTCAGATAAGGTTTCAGGCTGGCCTCGTCCAGGTCGTATTTGGCTTTGCGCACTTTTTCTGCATATTGCCACCAGTCCCAGGCTGCAAATTTGAAGTCGTGACCTTCGGCCTCAATCATGGCCTGCATATCGGCTACTTCGGCTTTTGCCCGGGCCAGCGCCGGACGCCACAACTGCATCAACAGATCGTATACGCCTTGTGGCGTGTTCACCATGCGCTCTTCCAGCACATAAGCGGCATAATTTTCGTAGCCCATAATCTGCGCCCACTCAGCCCGCAGTTTGGCCAATTGTGCAGCAACCCCTTTGTTATCCGTCTCGTTGTCATTGTCACCGCGATAAATATAGGAATTGTACAGTTGTTCCCGCAAATCCCGGCGGGTGGATTCCGTCAGGAAAGGATACATACTGCTGCGATGTGGGGTAAATACGTACTTGTCCTGATATTTCGCTTTGTCTTCTTCTGTTTCCGCGGCAGCCATTTTTTGCTGTGCGGTTTCATACGCCGCCTGAACTACTCCATCAGACAGACCATCCAGATCGGATTTCGCCAGGATCAATTCAAAACCATTCGTTTCCGCCAACAGGTTTTGCCCGTATTCGGTGGTTAACTCTGAAATTTTACCGTTTATTTCGGTCAGTTTGGCTTTTTGTTGCGCATCTAACAGCGCGCCACTGCGCACAAAACTACGATGCGTATCTTCCAGAAATTTGCGTTTTTCCGCTGTCAGTTCGATGCTGTCCCGGGCCTGCCACACCGCATCAACGCGTTTAAACAGGCCTTCGTTCAGACTGATTTTGTCGTAATGGGCAGACACCAATGGACTCAGCTCTCGCTGCAACTTCTGCAGCTCCGGATTGGTGTTGGAACCCGCCAGATTATAAAATACCCGCTGTACTTTACTCAGCAGTTTTCCGGTGCGCTCCAGCTCTTCGATGGTGTTCTCAAAGGTAGCCGCTTCAGGGTTATTTACGATAGCGTCGATTTCTGCCAGATGCACTTCCATCCCCTGCTCAAATGCAGGCATAAAGTGCTCATTTTTAATGTCCTGGAAAGGCGGGATTTGAAACTGTGTCTGATAGGTACTGAAAAACGGGTTGTTTTGGTCTATTGCCGTTTCGCTGCTTTGCACCTGCGCTGTGCTATCTGCGGCAGCAACATTATTTACCTGTTCGTCGCTGGCCTGCTGCGAGCAAGCCCCTAAAGCCAATGCGATAGCAAGGGCCAGCGCAGATTTCGCCAATCTGGAAGTATGCATATTCATATCCTTGTTTGTTTATGATTATTTTTTAGGGGTATGAGGATGATATGCCTTTCATATCACTGCACTATTCAATCACGAGCCGCGACATTTTTCTATGCAAAATGAAGACACCCTGAACAAAAAAACACAACGCGATGCTCCTGCATAGCATTGCACCCAATCCGGATAAACTCAGGAGTCTATTCTTATTTCTTAAATATTTATTCAAGTTATTGAATTACTTGAGTTTAATGGTTTCAGTCACAACTAAATTCCATTAGACGCCTGGCGGTTAAGTGGCTATTCTTAGCCTGTTCCTCAATATCAAAGGTTTGTAAGAATGTTTGTCAAAACCGGTACAGCACTTCTGTTTTTATTGTTTTCCAGTGCGACGTTGGCCCAAAGTCAGTTATTTTTAGTGGGCGGAAGCTGGAAAACCTGTGGTTCCTACGGCACCAGTGCCTGTACAGACGAAACCAACTGGCCAGACAGCGCCAAACAACAAAATAGCTACCGGGTGTCGGCTACAGCGCTGCAACAATTGCAGTCTCTGAGCTTGTGGAAAGACAGTGATACTGTGCTCAAAGCCGCACTGCTGAACGTCTTACAAAATTTTGCCAAACATCATCCCAATCAAATATTTGCGAAAGAGCAATTTCACGACAAGTTAAAGGGCTTTGCAATCAATGTCGGTGATCAGTCCACTAACGCCAGTAAGTTACTGAAAACCTTGCCAGATCACCTGTATTACCCCATCAATGATCTGTTAGAAGCGCCGTCTGTTGATGCCAGCGGCAACTTTATCCGTGAACAGGCATCCATAGAGCATACCCGCCATGAAAGCAGTAAGTTAATTTACGCCGGTTTTATGGCAGCACTGAAAAAAGTGACACCAGAAGGACAACAGCCGGTTGTTCTGATATCAACTGCATCCGGATATGACGTCTTTGCGGCCACGGATTATTATCTTAATATCTTCACGCAGTTAGGGGCGAAAGCCATCTGGTTACCCGTTGAGGCCACCTTGGCAAAATTGCTGGATGAGGGAAAATGTGCGGATTTAGCACAGGCCAGGGCGGATTATGTTGGCGTCTATAACCGGGAAGCTGTGTATCCCTATCTGGCAGAATATCAGCAACAGTTTTGTGATGCTCCGGAGCAGCTGGTGAGTTTGGCACAACAGGCAAACGGGGTGTTCTTTAATGGTGGCGATCAAAGCCTGACCTGGCAGTCCTTTGTAACGGCGCAAGACAAAGACCGCCCATGGTTGGCAGCATTGCGCGACAAATTTAACGCCGGACAACTGGTGATTTCCGGCACTTCAGCAGGCACGGCAGTGCAAAGTGGTAAACCCGGCACAGGCGAGGCAGGCATGATCACCGGCGGTACCAGTGACGGTGCGTTGCTGGCTGGTACAGAAGAAAAAGCGCCCTGGATTGAACGGGTTGATCCTCATGCCACTGTGCGGCCCGTTAGCTACCACAGTAAAGGTGGCTTAAAGTTCTTTCCTTATGGCGTGTTAGACACGCATTTTTCGGAGCGTGGGCGTCAACTACGCCTGGCAAAACTGGTGTTAGCGTCGGATGCCAGGTTTGGTTTTGGGGTAGATGAAACCACCGCACTGGTAGCAACCCCCATTGATGATGACAATGCGCTGTTTGAAGTGGTGGGTCAAAATGGGGTTTATATTGTTGAGCAAACTGCGCAAAGTGAAAATAGTGCAGATAAAATCAGTTACACCAGCCATTACCTAGTGTCGGGTCAAAAGTTTGAGTTAAAACAGGGCAAACTGCAATTTCCTCAGGGCGCCTTTCAGCCATTTAAACCGGAACTGGATGAAATTGTCAGCGACAGCGATCTCACTCAAAAAACCGAATACCGTGATTTAGTGGAGGCGCAAATTGCAGTGGCAGCTCAGCGCAGCCTGTCGGTTTTCAGCAATAATCAGCGTCAGTTTGCCATTGCCTTGTCTTTCACTGAACAATCCGCTATCGCAACGTCACTCTCTATGGATAATATTAGTGGCTACATCAACGCACACGTAGAAGCCAGGGTCAGCCAGGCTAAAGAATAACGGATGGAGTCCGGGAAACCGGACTCAGAGATGCACCTCAGGGAATGGGTAAGCTAATCTTTTTAGCCATCGACATGGCTAAATTATTGTCGTAATAAGCGGCTTCATTGATAAAGTGTGGGTAGGCCTCATAATCCCCATGCCAGCAAATTTCCCCACCATCAAACAGAGCAATTATGGGCTCCCCGGGCTGCACCGGTTGAAAGTCCCGATCCTGGACATTCCGATGTATCATACCTAACCGTTCACCATGCTCATCTTCTGGTAACTTCAGGGTTTCAGTATAGGTAAAGGCTTCAATAACATCGGGCAGGTCAGGCAGTGAGCGGGTGTTATAAAGCTCTACATAGTCCAGCAGGTGCATCGTCATGGTCTGCATCCAGTCCAGTACATCATGGCGCAACACCGATTGTGGTTGAGGTCCAATCTCGACAATAACTCCCTGCTGCGCGATGGCACACAAATAGGGTTGTTTCTCCAGCGGTACATCATCCTCCATCACAATCACGGCTTCAGGCATCTGCATCTTCAGATAGCCGGCCATCCGTAAATTAAACTCGTCTGATTGCAACAGGATCAATGAAGGCCCCATGTTGGAGGTGGTATTGTGTAAATCAATTATCAGATCAGTGCTGGCCTGTCCTCGTGGCCCCAGTTGTTGATTGATCTGCTTCGCCAGGCGCTGCTCAGTGTTGTTAAGCCCTTCATCCTGCAACAAATGTAATAAGAACTGTCTGTTCAAATCACTATCGACATAACGGGTGTTGTTCTCATAGGCATGAGGATTTGCCATCAACAAGGTTGTATCAAAGCTCGGCCTGTTTACCGATTCAGCGTGCTTTTGCCATTGCCGTAATAAATAAATACCGGAGTATTCATTGCCGTGAGTACCGCCAACAATCGCCACTTTATTGATGTTCGCCATCCTTATCCCCATATATGCGAAAAGTAGCACAGCATACAAAAGTTAACGCCGTTATCGCAATACTTGTCAGGGCTATTTTGCTGCACCAAAATAACCTAAAATATGCCGTTTTTAATCCTGAGGAATCACTCTGCTTATTGTACGTTTATTATGTTGCCTATTGCTGCTGTTGCCCGCATCCGCAAGTGTGGCAGAAACAACTATAAAACTGGCTGTCGCATCGAACTTTGCCGCGCCGGTAAAAGCGATTGTTGCCAATTATCCGCACAGCACTGACAACATAAGGGTGTCGCTGGGGTCTTCCGGCAAATTCTATGCACAAATCAGGCAAGGCGCTCCTTTTGATATTTTCCTGTCGGCAGACACAGATAAACCCGACAAGCTGGTCGCTGAAGGGTTTGCAATAAAATCAAGCCGCTTTACCTACGGGATCGGAAAACTGGTACTCTGGTCTGGCAATCCGCGGTTATTGCAAACAACGCCTCCCGACTGGCAACAGCTGCAATTTGATAAAATTGCGATTGCCAATCCCAGAACCGCACCATACGGACTGGCGGCTCAGCAATATTTACAACAGCAATACCCGGAAATACTGACCTCCAGGCAACGGGTGACTGGCGAAAACATTGCACAGGCCTTTGCTTACGTGCGTTCCGGAAATGCGCAACTGGGTTTTGTTGCCCTGTCGCAAGTTTTAACGCTGGCGGAACAAAACAAAGGCTCCTGGTGGATTATTCCCGAAACCTATTACGACCCTATTTTGCAAGATGCGGTGTTGTTAACAGAGGCGCAGCACAATGCTGCGGCGCTGCAGTTTTACCAGTACTTACAATCTGCCGAAGTGGCCGCCATGATCCGGGCATTCGGCTACGATACAACTGAGGGGAATTAACATTGTTCTCTGAAGCAGATATCACCACCCTATGGCTCACCTTAAAACTCGCCAGTGTCGTTACTGTGCTGTTGTTACTCATAGGTACGCCCATCGCCTGGTGGCTGGCGCGGACGCACTCCCCTGCTAAAAGCATCATTGGGGCGATTGTGGCACTGCCCCTGATCTTACCGCCCACGGTGCTGGGCTTTTACCTGTTATTATTTATGGGCCCTAACGGCGCATTTGGACAATTTACCACAGCCCTGGGACTGGGGACGTTACCCTTTACTTTTTGGGGGTTGGTGGTGGCCTCATTGTTTTATTCACTGCCCTTTGTGGTGCAGCCGATTCAAAATGCGTTTGCTGCCATAGACGAACGTCACTTCGAGGTTGCAGCGACCCTGGGAGCAACACCCGTTGATCGGTTTTTGAGTATTGCCCTGCCGATGGCGCGGCCGGGATTTATCAGTGCCGCGATTCTGGGTTTTGCCCATACCGTCGGTGAATTTGGCGTTATTTTAATGATAGGTGGCAATATTCCAGGCGAAACCAAGGTCGTGTCGGTACAAATATACGATCACGTCGAAGCACTGGATTACGCCAGTGCCCACAACCTTTCTCTGTTAATGTTAATTTTTTCCTTCACGGTGCTGTTGTTTCTCTACAGCTTTCAGAAAAAATGGCGACTGACGGGCATGAATTATGGCAATTAACCCGGTCGCGACAGACATGGAAATCAGATTGAAACTGTCCCGCAACTCAGGGGCAGCTCAACACTTTGAGCTCGATGTGGATTTGCACATTCCCGGCACCGGCATTACCGCCATTTATGGCGCATCCGGTTCCGGGAAAACCACGCTATTGCGTTGTATAGCCGGGCTGGAGACGCAGGCTCAGGGCAGAGTTCGCATCGCCGCAGACACCTATCAGGACAGCCATATTTTTGTACCTGCCCATCAGCGCAAAATTGGTTACGTGTTTCAGGAGCCCAGCCTGTTTCCTCACTTGTCGGCGGAGCAAAACCTGCAATATGCGCAGCGCAGAACCCGAACACCGTTGGCAGAGAAACAGCTGCAGGAGTTGCTGGAGGTGTTAGCTATCAGCCCCTTGCTATCCCATCGCCCTGATCAGCTGTCAGGGGGAGAGAAGCAACGTTTCGCCATTGCCCGTGCGGTGCTAAGTAATCCGGACATATTGTTGCTCGATGAGCCTTTATCCGCACTGGACACGGACAGAAAGCGGGAAATCCTTAGTTATATCGAGTCTTTACAACAGTTTCTCGCCATCCCGATGCTCTATGTCAGCCACGCAGAATTGGAAGTGGCGCGCCTTGCTGAGCAGGTGATCATTATGGATAAAGGACACGTTAAAAACGTTGGCGCGGTGAATACAATCTTTAAGCAACCGCTATCTGACTTATCCGGTGATTGCACTGCGTTATTGCAGGGTCAGGTGGAATCTGTTGAGCAAGACTACCACTTAGCGAAGGTCAAGGTGGATTCCAGCGACATCTGGGTGGCCAGTCACAACCTGTCACCCGGTGCTACAGTGCGGCTTTGTGTGTGTGCCAGGGATGTCAGCATCAGCCGGATTCAAGAAACGCAATCCAGTATATTAAACAAAATAGCATCCGAGATTAGCCAGATTCAGACGGGGGATGAACCCGGAACCTGCCTGCTTACCCTGGCCTGTGGTGAGCAAAGATTGTTTGCCAAAATCACCCGAAAATCTCTGGATACACTGGGACTGGCAACAGGTCAAAAAGTATGGGCACAGGTAAAATCGGTGGGGATTGTGCAATGACAACAACCGCGGACAACTTACCCGGATTGCTCCCTGTTACGCGCCTTGACTGGCAAATAGCCGGGCAGCCGGTGCCGTTGTTCTTTGCGGAAATTCCCTCCGCAGAGGCCACCCGAACCGATTATATACAACAGTATAAAGCCTGGTTACCATCGCCCCTGGTTTCGGCAAACGCCTCCCGACAGGCTGAATTTATCACTGGCCGATTGTGCAGCGCTGCGGCGTTAGCCGTGCAGGGTATCGAGCATCATGTTGTGGGCAGCAATACCGACCGCTCTCCCATCTGGCCAGGGGGTATTCGTGGCGCAATTTCCCATAAAAACCACCTTGCTGTGGCCGTTGCCAGTAATAACGCGCAATTCGTAGGGATTGATTTGGAAGTGGAACTTTCTGCTTCCCGAATAGCACGCATCAAGTCAAAAATTATCGACCAACAGGAAATGGCCATTTTAGAGGCTGCAGACATAGACTTTGTCGCCGGTTTTACCCTGGTATTTTCCGCCAAAGAAACCCTGTACAAGGCAATCTACCCCTTTGTAAAACGTTATCTGGGTTTCAGCACCAGTAAATTAACAGGCTTTACTGACGATACTTTGACCCTGGAGCTGCGCCCGGATATTGCGCAGTTTGTGCCGCACCCCGCGAGTTTCAGCATAAAACACCGACACTTCAGGGATTTCAGGCTAACGTTACTGATCTCCAATCCACCTGTCTGAGCAGGCAACCTGGGTTCAGTTAATGAAACTGAATCAATTTGTAAATTATTGTGAACAAGCGTGAACTATTTGCGTAAATCAGTATTGCATTTTTGTGCAACTGCGGGGTAAAGTGCTAACCGCTCATCGAGATTTTCACTCTTGCGACAGAACAAAATTGGCGGAAAAAGCCTTTGGAGAGTGGACGTTATTAATCGGGAGCAAATCCAAAAACATATCCAAACATGAAGGAATAACAATGAACAAGCTTCGTCCCTCAACTGTGGCGTTGCTGGTATCCGCAGCACTCTCTTCGACTGCGGCAAGTGCCAGTTTAAACCACGCTCATTCTCATACGCTTTCTAATTTTGACCACGCTGCGGCAAGCCAATTCAAGGCGAACAGTTTATCAGTAGCAGCACGTGAACAGGCATTGGCCGAGCGTGCCACCACTACCGGATTAAAAAGTCACTTTGATGCCAAAATGGGTAAAGCCACTTTCCTTTGGGCACCAAAAGGCCAAAGCAAACCCAACTTAAGCATGATTGCGCCAGAGCATAAAAATGCCTATGCGGCCTCCTATTACCTGAACTCCCTAACAGGGTTTAGCTCTGAAGAAAATGCCGTAAACCGCGCACAGCTTGCTTACATTCACGATACTAACAAGGGTCCGTTAGTTGCGAAATATCGTCAGCAATTAAATGGCGTTGCGGTTTTCAATAAAGAATACAACATCGTTATGGACCGTGAACACAACCTGGTTGCCGGTTCTGGCTACCTGGGTAATAAGGTAACTGCGGCCCAGGCACTGCAACTTTTCGGTAGTTTCAGCACCCCTGAAGCAGCGGTTCTGAAAGCGATCGCGGATCTGAGTGGCGGTAAAACTCAGGCGACCTTAAACATCGCTGAGAAAAAAGGCGACTATATCCTGTTTGACGCTACAACGACCGCAGGCCAGCAGGTGGTAGGTCAACCACGTGCCAAGCAGGTGTTTTATGATATCAACGGTGAACTGGTGGCAGCTCACTACGTCGAAGTGAAATTAGCCCATATCGAAAACCCACTGGACAGCGTTGACTACAGCTTTGTTGTTGGTAATACCGGCAAAGTTCTGTTCCGTAAAAACCTGATCTCTCATGCCAGTGAAAGCAATAATGCTGAATTCACTTACCGCGTTTGGGCGGAAGCTGACGGCTTCCCTTATCAGGGTCCTCACGGTAAAGTTATTCCGGCGACCGAACAAGGTAATGATACTACTGTTTACGCTGAGCAACCGCTGGTGACTGTTGATAATTACAGCAAAATCAGCACCGACGATCCCTGGTTAACTGCCGATGATATGTACACCTATGGTAACAACGTGCTGGCTTACGCTGACGTAGTGGCACCACAAGGTTACAACGCAGGTGATATCATAGTGTCAACCACTTCAGATATGACTTTTGACTATCCATTTGATGAAACACAGCGAGCTAACAGCTTTGTTAATCGTCAGTCTGCGGTTGTTAACATGTTCGTGGTGAATAACTTCTTACACGACTGGTGGTATGACCATGGCTTCGATGAAGCCGCAGGTAACGCTCAGTTAGACAACTACGGTCGCGGTGGTGTTGAAGGTGACCCACTGGAAGTGCAGGCACAGGATTATTCTGGCCTGAATAATGCCAACATGGCTACTCCAGCCGACGGTGGCAGCCCGCGTATGCAACAATATCTGTATACCTCTAAAGATGCGGTAAACGGTGTTGATCAGGGCATTGATATCGTTTCTCACCCAGGCTCATTAGGTGTGATGCAATCAACGCAATTATCGTCCTTTGGTCCGCAACAATATACCGGCGTTAGTGCTAACCTGAGACGTTTACACGATGACAACGCAGTAGACAGCGGGTCAGAATTTGATGGCTGTGAAGCAGCAGTCAATGGTTACGCACTGGAAGGCCGCATCGCCATTATTGACCGTGGTAGCTGTGCATTTACCCAGAAAGTACTCAACGCTCAGGCGGCAGGTGCGATTGGCGCAATCGTTGTAAACAACGTAGATGATGGTACGCCAGCGCCAATGGGTGGTGAGGATGCCACTGTTACTATTCCGAACTTAGGCCTGAATTATGAAGAAGGTCAGGCCCTGTACGCCCGTATGGCAGCAGGCCAGCAGGTAACCGCTGAAATCTTCAGCAAATTCCCGTTGAAAGATTCTTCCTTTGACAACGGTATTATTGCTCACGAATGGGGTCACTATATTCAAAACCGTCTGGTGGGTAACGCCAGTGGTTTAATTAACTTCCAGGGCCGTTCAATGGGCGAAGGCTGGAGTGACTTCCACAGCCTGATGTTTATCATCAAAGAAAGCGATGCCGCAATTCCTGGCAACGAAGAATGGCAAATGCCATTTGCTACCGGTACTTATGTTGAAGATTTCTACACGGGTATCCGTCGAGCGCCTTACACACCTAATCAGGACATCAACCCACTGACCTTTGAGCACATTACAGCAGGTGCTGAAGTACCCGGATTGTCGCCAACTAATGGCGCTTCACCACACGGTGCCGGTGAAATGTGGGCGGCGGTTCTTTGGGATGTCTACGTAAGACTGTTGAACATGTATGAGTTTGATGTTGCCGAAGCGCGTATGGCCGATTACCTGGTAGCCAGCTATAAAGCCACGCCAATCGCACCTACCTACACAGAAGCACGTGATGCATTGCTGGCAGTAATGTATGCAAACAGTGCCGAGGATTACACTGCCGCAGTTGCAGCTTTTGCAAATCGCGGTATGGGCTTTGGCGCAGTATCTCCTGAGCGTTTCAGCGAAGATAACTCAGGTGTCACTGAGTCATACACCACGACAATTGCATCATATAGCGCCAGTGACCTGACACTGTCTCAGGACGGTATTGCTGTTTGTACTGCCGATGACGTACTGGATGCGGGTGAAACTGCCAATGTATCCTTTACCGTTAAGAACAACGGTAGTGAAGTATTGAGTGGTGCAACAGCACAAATCGCAGTGACAGGTGACCACGATGTGACCCTGGCTAACGATGGTCTGGTAACATTCGGTGAAATTGGTCTGTACGAAGAAGTAAGCAGTGGTGATATTGCCTTTACGCTTAATTCTGCCGGCACAGGTGACAATATCGAATTTACCGTGACTTTCCTGGAAGCTGTTGAAGGTGATGAAATTGTTGAGCCAGCCGCTCTGTCTTCTTCTGTCACTGTCAACTATGACTTCGTGAAATCTGAACTGGTGGGAAGCTCAGCCGTCGACAATATGGAAACCCTGGCGACACTGGATAACTTCAAAGAAAACGTCATGTATGGTGGTGACGCTGCCATCGGCACGCAAGGCTTTGACACCGTAAACATCGGTTTCTTCCAGGCGTTTAACCCTGACGTAGATTTAGGTACGCAAGCCATGTACCTGAATAACAACGCCTTCCAGTCTGACGTTGCGGTAGAAACCGACATGGTTGAAGTTGCCTATGGTCAGGACTTCTCCATCAACTTCTGGCACTTCTACTGGCTAGAAGAAGCATGGGATGGTGGTGTTGTTGAGATCAGCATCAACGGCGGCGCCTGGATGGATGTTCTGGAAGCTGGCGGTACCTTCGCAGTAGGTTACAACTACGACGAACTGATCGAAAACTCCTCGCAAGCTCTGCAAGGACGTCCGGTATTCACCGGCATCAATGGCGACCTGGCGACCTTCAACGGTAACATGGAATCCATCAGTTTCGGTGATGCTCTGAACGGACAAACAGTACAGTTCCGCTTCAGAATTTCTTCTGACTTTACAGCCAATGAGTTTGGCTGGGTAATCGATAATGTTGAATTCACCAATATCGAAACCTCGGTCTTCTCTGAAGTAGTTGCAGGTGACGCAGTTTCCTGTGACTAATTAGTCAGTAGTATGCGAAATACAAGGCGCTCTTTGCTAAGAGCGCCTTTTTTGTTTGCCGCAACCGGTTATTATATCCTGTGTATCAATTTGTAATCCTTCAAAAAAGCCGTTGACTTAATCGCATTATCAGGGCAAGCTCTGCCTACTACTTTCACCGGAGCAGTCCAATGAACAATGTAATCCACTTCATTTGCGCTGATATTGTGCCCGCACAACCGGTCTGTAGTGTCCTTTCCAAAGTCAGCTAACCTGACGCAATAAAAGACACATTCACCAACCTCAGAGCAAACCATCAGTCCCGAAAAGGTACTGTGCATTACTGACTATTTTTTAAATCAGCTGCAGAAATACGCCTGCATGCTATTCGCTTAGTGGATTAAGCAATGACAAAACAAACGAATAAACCTGGACTTTGGCACCTGTTTCAACAAGCTGTCAAAGGCAATGTGCAATACGACTTTACTCAAGGCTCTATCGGCGTCGCTGCCTTTTTGTTAGCGGTTCCCATGGTGCTGGAAATGGCGATGGAATCCATTTTCGCTGTCGTCGATATCTTTTTTGTATCCTCTCTTGGTCATGAGGCGGTCGCCGTGGTAGGTCTCACTGAAGCGGTTTTAACCCTGATTTATGCCATCGCCATCGGGCTAAGTATGGGGGTAACGGCATTGGTCGCCAGACGCATTGGTGAAAAGCAACCAGAAAAAGCCACACTACTGGCCGGACAGGCACTATGGCTGGGCTTATTGGTTGCCCTGTTGGTGGCCTTAAGTGGTGCCTTCTTTGCTGCAGATATTTTACGCCTGATGGGAGCAGACAGCGCCGTGGTGGCCATGGGCGAGAACTACACCACCATTATGTTATGTAGTGCGATTACCATTCTCTACCTGTTTATCATCAATGCTATATTTCGCGGGGCCGGTGATGCATCCATTGCCATGCGGTCGTTATGGCTGGCAAACGGTATCAATATCCTGCTGGACCCTATCCTGATATTTGGCTGGGGACCTGCACCGGAAATGGGGGTAACCGGTGCGGCTGTAGCAACCTGTATTGGCCGGGGTGTGGGCGTAATATATCAATTGTGGCATTTGTTTAATGCCGGCAGTCGAATACACATTGGCTGGCAACATCTCAGACTAAAAACCGCCGTATTACTAGACCTTATCAAGGTATCAACCGGCGGGATCTTGCAGTTTTTGATTGCCACTGCCAGTTGGGTGGTGTTAGTCCGCATCGTTTCTGACTTCGGCAGTGCAGCGGTAGCAGGCTATACCATCGCCATCCGGGTTGTGATGTTTACCATACTTCCCGCCTGGGGTCTCAGTAATGCCGTCGCCACGTTAGTGGGTCAGAACCTGGGAGCAGGTTTGCCGGAAAGAGCTGAAAGATCAGTCTGGACAATCGCCAAATTTAACCTGATTTTTATGTTAACTGTCGCGGTTGTTTTTATTGTTTTCGCGTCACCAATCATTGCCTTGTTTACCCAGGATCCGGCGGTACTCGCCAGCGGTGTTTCCTGTTTGAGAATGGTGGCCTACGGCTACGGTTTCTTTAGTATAGGTATGATACTGGTACAGGCATTTAATGGTGCGGGAGATACAATGACCCCTACCAGAATTAACTTCTTCTGTTACTGGCTAACACAGATCCCACTCGCCTGGGTATTGGCCACGCAATGGCATTTTCAGGCAGAAGGTGTCTATATGGCCATTCTCGTGGCTGAGTCTATGATTGCCATCGTAGGCTTTGTCATTTTTCGTACCGGGAAATGGAAAGAAGTCATGGTATAACAGTTACAGAAAATGACAGGTTGCGAAGCTCGCAGCCTGTCATTGCTCCTGTCGCAAAATTTATCACTTTGCCTCTCAAAAATAGCTCTGTCATTTACCAAACCTGAGTCAGTTATTTAATTGAACACAGTTCATTAATAAGAATTCTGCGCTCAGAGCGAAGGAGTCGAACAGTGCCAATGTGTAATCAAGTTAATTTACAACCGTTCAACGCTTTTCAGCACATTTAGCATCTTTGGACAGATTGTTCGGGCATGGTTCCATTCGACGTCAATTTCAGTAAAAATACCGACCTACCTTCGCCATGAAATTTTTCTATGACACAACACCTGCTAACCGGTCTGGCGTTTGCCATGCTGTTTTCGCCTTTAATTCATGCTCAGCAACCGGATGAAAGTCTGGAATCCATTGTTGTTACCGGCACACGCACTAACACCACATTAAGTGAGTTGTCAGGCAATATTACCCGGGTTTCACAACAGGACATCAACCAGACCCAAAGCACCCATTTCAGCGAAATTATGCATCAGGTAGCGGGTGTCTGGATTAGCCGTGGCAATGGTCAGGAACACCTCACCGCAATACGCTCTCCGGTGTTAACCGGTGCCGGAAGCTGTGGCGCATTTTTGGTTGCACAGGATGGCATCAGTGTCCGGGCGCCAGGGTTTTGCAACGCCAATCAGTTATTTGATGTCAATGCTAACCAAGCGCAAGCTATTGATGTTGTCAGAGGACCGGCAAGCGTGATCTATGGCAGCAATGCAGTACACGGCGTCATCAATGTTGTTTCTCCCGATCCTGCTTCATTGCCCCGTTTTTCCGTCGATATGGAAGCTGGTCCCAATGAATTTGGTCGCCTTTCCCTGCGCATGGCTGAACAATTTCAACAGCACCAGTTTGCGCTGTATGGTTCGGTAACCGACGACGGAGGCTATAAAGTTGACAGTGGCTATCGTCAGGACAAACTCAATGTCCTGCATCAAACAGAACATTCACAATTTAACATCAAAAATGTATTTTCTTATAGTGATCTGAACCAGCAAACTGCCGGTTTCATTCAGGGCTTTGAAGCTTATAAAGATGACGCATTAAAACGCCTTAACCCCAACCCGGAAGCCTACCGGAACAGTCGCTCGATGCAGGGGTACAGTCAAATTGAGTTTGCCTTTAACGCATTCGACCTGGTGTTAAAACCCTATTTTCGTGCCCACGATATGCAGTTTCTGCAACACTTTGTGCCATGGCAGGCCACCGAGGAAAATGGCCATAACAGTGTTGGTTTGTTAACCGCGGCATCACTTAAAAAGACCACTTACCAGTTGACCTTTGGTCTGGATCTGGACGCCACCCATGGCTGGCTTCGTGAATTTCAGAGTGAAGAATTCAGTGCCTCCATTCCACAGGGCGAACACTACCATTACGACGTCAATGCACGGGTAATTTCTCCCTATATTGACAGCCGATGGTATTTAACCGATTCGCTGACACTCAATGCCGGTATTCGCTATGACCATACGCGATACGACTACACGAACAAGCTGGCGGACGGTATAGCCTGTGCATCCGATGTGGAAGACTGCCGCTTTATCCGCCCCGCCGATCAACAACGTGATTTTAGTAATTTTTCCGGGAGACTGGGTATCAACTACGCCATTTCCGGGTCACATATGCTCTACAGTCAACTGAGTCATGGCTTCAGAGCGCCTCAGGCCACGGAGTTATTCAGATTGCAAAACAACCAGCGCAATGCGCCGCTGGATGCGGAAAAAATGTTGAGCATTGAACTGGGGTTTCGTGGGCAACTCCTGGAAAATGCAGCTTTATTTTATGATATCAGTGCCTATGCTATGGGTAAGTCTGATCACATATTTCAGGACACCGAGCGACAGAATGTCAGTGCCGGCAAGACCTCTCATCGGGGCCTGGAAGTTGCGGTCAACTGGCAACTCTCCGCTCACTGGAAGGTTAATGTAGCGCTGGATGCCAGTCGACATCGCTATGAAAATAATGTCGCCATTGCCCGCGGTGTAGACATCAGACACAACCACATCGACACGGCTCCGGAGAAAAACGCCAGTGTCAGTCTGCAATGGCAGGCAGACTATGGCAATGCCGAGCTGGAGTGGGTTTATCTGGATGACTATTATCTGGACCCGGAAAACAGCGCCCGCTATGAGGGCCACCAACTGGTGAATCTGCGCACCAGCGTACCAGTCAGTGACAATTTCAAATTATCCTTGCGCATCATGAACCTGTTCAATCAGGATTATGCTGAAAGAGCCGACTATGCGTTCGGTAATTATCGTTATTTTGTTGGTGAACCACGCGCTTTGTATTTACAGGCCCATTATTCGCTTTAGCTGGCGGGAATCCTGTCAGCCCGGAACCTTGGTTCAAGTTCGCTGACCCCCAGGCCGTTTTTCTTCAGTACTTTTATTTGTACCGGAATACGGTCTTTCATAGCCTCAATATGGCTTATTACGCCTATGGTTTTACCTGATGCATTGAGGTTGTCCAGGGTATCCAGCGCCAGATCTACGGTTTCAGCATCCAGGGTGCCGAATCCTTCGTCCAGAAACAGAGAATCAATACTGGTTTTATGGCTCACCAGATCTGATAAGCCCAGCGCCAGGGCCAGACTGACTAAGAAACTCTCTCCCCCCGACAATGTCTTGGTATCCCTCTGGCTGTCTGCCTGCCAGGTATCCACGACTTTTATGCCTAAACCGTCTACCTGTTCCCGGGTTAACAAATAGCGACCGTGCAACTGCTGCAGACGACGATTCGCCAAATGGATCAGGTTATCCAGGGTTAAACCCTGTGCAAACTTGCGGAATTTCTCACCTTTTGCATGGCCGATAAGATCATACAGATATTGAATATCGTCATAACTAACGCGAAATTCGGCAATCTCCTGAGCCAGCGCCGACTGGCTGCTCCGGGTTTGATCATCTCTGCTCAACTGATTGCGCAATTCCCCCAGTTGTTCAGCACACTGTTGCAACTCACTGGCCAGTCGCTGTTTTTCCGCCAGGTAAAAACTGACGGCCTGTTCGGCCCCGGTAAAATCCTGTTTCTGTGGTTCTGTACTCTGCTTCTGATGTGCCGCCAGTTTCTGCTCGACGGCATCATACAAGGTCGCAGCATTCTGGACAGCCGTCAGTAATCGCTGTTTTTCGGCCTGCATCTTTTGCAGCTCTTCCGTTGAACACAGCGCATCCATAAACTGCTGCTCATCAACAAACTGACTCTCGCTCAATGCCTCCTGAAAAAGCTGCTCTGCCTTGCTGAGTTTTTCACTGAGTTCCTGAATCTGTTGCGACAGGCTTTCCAGGCGATTTGTAATACTGATATCGCGATGCTCAGCATCCCGCAAAGCAATGCGTTGTAGCTCCAGGTCTTCACGACACTGAGTCACCCTGGTTTGCGCCTGTTGCACAATTTGCTCACTGGATTGTGAACCCGCCAGTACCTCCTGCCTGCTGCGCAATTGTTGCGCCTGCACACGCAGGTCGTGCAGATCTTGCGACAAGGTTTTATTTTGAGACTGTTGCGCAACGCATTGACTCTGATGATAGCTAAGCTCTGACCCCAGCTTGTCGATCTGACCGGATAATTGCTGCTGCTCCGATTGACGGCTGTGATACCGTGCCTGTTGTGTGGCAACCTCCTCAAACCATTCAGGGTCGGGTACCTGTTCGATGGGGACAGGTAATGGCAATTGCCCTAATTCCGCTAACAACTGCTGCGATTGCTGTTGCTGCTCTGTGTTTGATTGCGCCAACTCTTGCAATAACTGTTCATTTTGTTCCTGATACACCTGCCATTGATGTTGTTTAGCCTGCAATTGATTATCGGCCTCTGACAATTGCCCCTGGATACTGGCCAGTTGTTTTTCCATTTCCAGCGCAGCATCCTGCAGTCGGCTGTAACCCTCCAGTTGGGTTTGCAATGTCGACAACCGGCCCTCAGTTTGACTGCAAAGGATACTCAGTGCCTGCTGGTCTGAAACCTCTACCTCAAGGGTAAAGTCCTGTTTTGCCAGCAAATCTTGCCATTGCTGTGTAACAAGCGCGCTTTGCTGCTGAGCCTGTTGTGCGGCTTTCTCCGCCTGACGACACTGTTCACTTAGCGCTTCCAATGCTTCCCGGGCGGCGGTTCCCTGCGCTTTTGTCTCTTCAAGTTCCCGCTCAGCGTCGCGCTTTTCTGCAAAAATCGTGGTGTCATCAACACCGGCCAGTTCCAGATGATGTTTTTCCGAGCCGCATAGTGGACAAGGCTCCCCTGCCCTGAGCAGGTCCCGGTACTGAGCAATCTGAGCGCTTAAATCCAGTTGTCGGGTAAGACTTTTCAGCAACTTATCTTGTTGCTGGTAGGTTTGTCGCAGTTGCTCAACCTGCTGTTCTGACTGAGTTAATTCTGTTTTTCGGGTGTCTGCTAAGTCACGCTGTTGCCGGTATTCCTGTTGCTGAGTCTGCCATTGTCGTTGCAGCTCCTGCAAGCGCATAAGTATCGGCAATTGCCGGGCTAAACGTTGATTTTCTGCCACCAGCTCTGTTCGGCGCGCCGCTGTCATGATGTCGTCACGCTGTTGCTGCAATAACAGCAATTGCTCCTGCCTGGCAGCGTGGCTGGCGGATATTTGCTGCATGTGCATTTCAGCCTGTTGAATGGCCACACCCAGCGTTGCTATTTGTTGCTTTACCGCCTGCTGCCGCTGTTGTTTATGTTGTTTTTGCTGTGCAGTTTTTTGCAGCTGTGCCGCCTTTTCCCGCCAGCCAGAAAGCAGATTACCTATGTGCCCTAACCAGGCTTTGTCCGCCAGCCAGTCATTGAGCCCCTGTAATGCAGCCTCTTGTCGGGCTTGCTGTTGTTGCAGTTGTACTTTTTGCGTCTGCAATGCCTCAAGTGCGGACTCGCCTTGTTGCTGTTGTCGCTGCCCTTCCTGAATTTGCAACGCTACGGCACTGATATCTTTTTCCAGCGGGATCAGTTCCTGTCTGACCATTTTTTCGGTTTCGGCTAATCGTTTGCTGGCCTCGGTAAAGGCACTTTGTTTATCTTGCAGGGTCTGCTCTGCGTTGATTTTTAGGGACTGACACTGCTCTTTTTCCTGCTCGGCACTGGTACTTTCCAGACGCTTTTGCTGCAATTGTGATTTACAGTCAACGATGACCTGCCAGTCCGGATTGAGCGTTAATGCCGCTTCGGCTTTGTCCAGACGCAGGAAGCTGTCAGTCTGATTTTCCAGTTGAACCTGAGCCTCATTGAGTTGTTGCTTGCTATGCTGAAACTGCTGTTCCAGATCCTGTCGTTGTTGCCACCAGTGCAACTGACTTTCTGTACTGAGTAGTTGTGATTTCAACGCCTGATGATGGCTATCGGTATTATCCAGCTCCTGGGTTAATGCTTCACGGGCTTCTGTTGATAACAGCTCTGCACTGGCCAACCGGGTTTCCATGTGTTCCAGTTGCCGCCGGGCCTCAGAACGCTGTTCAGCGACACGTTCAGAGATTTTGCCATATATTTCAGTACCGGTGAGTTCTTCCAGCAAAGCAGCCCGCTCTTCTTCCCGGGCATTTAAGAACGCGGCAAATTGCCCCTGTGACAACATCATGGAACGCGTGAACCGGGCAAAGTCCAGTCCGGTGATCTGTTCAATCAGTTCCGCTTTTTGCTTGATTTGCGACGCCAGGATCTGACCAGAATGCACTTCAGCCAGTTCCACATCTGCGGGTTGCAACTTACCGTCGGCTTTGCCCCGGGCACGGCGCATCGACCAACTGGCGCGATAGGCTTTGCCCTTAACATCAAATTCCACCTCGGCACGACATTCGGCGCATCCGCGGGTCATAATTTCATTGCTGGACTGACTCAATGCCCCAAGGCGCGGTGTTTGATGATAAAGCGCGACACAGATAGCGTCCAGAAGTGTAGTTTTACCGGCTCCGGTGGGGCCGGTAATGGCAAACAGGCTGTTATCACTAAACTCAGAAGCAGTAAAATCGATAAACCAGTTGCCACGCAATGAATTTAAATTGGAAAAGGCCAGTGACAGAATTTTCATGGTGCGCTTCCTCCGTCTGGCTCACTATCCTGCTCCAACGTCGTTTCAATCTGGCTAAACAAGGTTTTTAATCGGGCAATCCGTGCTTTTTCATCCTGCTCAGAAAACGCTTCCAAAGCCAGACGCCGCTCAAATACGTCCATTGGAGTCAGCTCATTCAGCGTTTCTACATAGTCATCCGCCAGCACCTCTCGGCGATGTTTTCTGGCCCGGGTGATCTGCAGTATTTCGATTGCGGTGTTTTCTGTCATTTGCTGAAAGCGCTGCTGAAGATCCGACAGAAAGTCTTGCTCTGTCACTTCCAGGCTCAGCCAGATGGAAGTCTCTTTGTCCAATCCGGAAATTTGTGCTTCCAGTTCATTGAGATTACCTTTGAGCTTTTTCATGGCCTGAAAACAGGGCACAGTAACAGGCTCAACGGAATGTAGCTTGTCCTTTTCAAAACACACCAAATTAATGCTTTTGGGCTGATTGAGTTCGTCGAAGCTCAGCGGAATGGGGGCACCGGAATAACAAATATGCGCATTGCCGGCCACCTGTTGCGCTTTGTGAATGTGCCCCAGTGCTATGTAATCAGCATTGGGAAAATCACTGGCGGGAAATCCGTCCAGACTACCGATATAAATGTCGCGTACTGATTCAGTTTGTGAAACCCCTAACGCGGAAAGATGCCCGGTCATCAGCACCGGCAGAGTTAAACCCTGTGCTTGTTGCAATTGCCTGGCCTGCTCAATCAACTGTTGATAATGTGCCTTAATTGCCTCCCCCAGTTGGTGTCTTTTCTCCAGTCCAGATTGTGCGGCACTGCTTAGCAGTACATCCCGGGGACGAATAAAGGGCACCGGCGTAACGACAAGACCGGGCGTGCCCGAATCGTCTTGCAGCAGCAACAGTGCGTCTTCAGTTTTTTCGCTAACCTGACTAATGACATGGGTATTGAGGTGTTTAAGCAGATCTTTGGATTCATTCAGAACCGCTACAGAATCGTGATTTCCGGCCACAAAAATCAAGGTACAGTTTAAACCTTGCGCCCCAATAATAAATTGGTTGTATAGTTCCCGGGCATAACTCGGCGGAGTGCTGGTATCAAAAATATCGCCGGCCACCACCAGAGCATTCACCTGTTCCCGCGCAATAACTTGCAGTAACCAATCCAAAAACTGTTGATGTTCGTTTTTGCGATGACGGGTATAAAAATGCTGACCTAAATGCCAGTCAGAAGTGTGAATGACTTTAAACATATTCAGTGGAATTATCTGTGGTGAAAATCAGAAGCTATCGGGCTACTAAAATATACCGTAAGTTGCCCTGGGATTAATCCCTTTTTTTAAACTATTCGTAGCGAATACGGTGACAATTTTTTCTGGCAGGTCTATCTTTGACCATGCTGTCTGGGCCTGTCAAACTTTGCGCTACATTCCTGCAGCAACAATATGCAGGCTCCAATAATAACCGGAAAATCGCAATAAAAATGAGGAACCTAATGATTAAAAGCCTATTGAAAACCACCGTGCTGGTATTGAGCATCGCCAGCTTTAGCACGCTGGCAGACGATTTTGATACCACCAAATCGAAATTACAGCAAGCTTTGCAGTCGGAATTGCGCAGTGACGCTGATAAAGAGCGCGATGCGAATCGCTTGCCAATTGAAACCCTGGCATTTTTTGGATTGCGGGATGACATGAAGATAGTAGAACTGATCCCAGGCGGAGGTTGGTATACCCGTCTGTTGGCACCCACCGTGGCCGAAAAAGGACAGTACTATGGCGCTCTGGGAACCGGACGAATTAAAGACTGGGTAAACACCCCCGGCTTTGAAAAAATGACGATTGTCGCTGAGGATGCCAAAATTTATCGCGCTGAAGGCGACAAATTTTACACCTTAGAGCTGCCCGAAACAGGACTCGGGGTCAGTGATGTTGATATGGTGCTGACCTTCAGAAACTATCACAATTTCTCGGAAGAAGGACGACGCGCCATGAATGAAGCAGCATTTGACGCCCTAAAATCAGGGGGCATCTATGCTGTGGTGGATCACACTGCGCGCCATATGGAAGAGCCAAATCGTGAAAATCGACGTCGCGTTGACCCGGTGTTGGCGATCAAAGAAATTCTGGAAGCCGGCTTTGAATTTGTAGACTATTCAGATTTGCATTACCGCAAAGATGATGAGCTGATTTACGAAGTGGGCCGCAAAACAGTCACAGGCAACACAGACCGTTGGACCTTTAAGTTCCGCAAGCCATAGGCTAAATTGCCGCTGGTTTTTCAGCATCGCAAAGAGTAGGCGAATGCGCCGACGCTTTGCCGCTAAAAGAAGACCCGGGCTCCCACTTTAACCACAGGGTCTTCGTCTCCTGCGGTGACAGTGCGTAGCTCGTTTAAGTCCTGCCAGTCCGGTACGGCATAATCATCAGACAATACATTTTCCACTGCCAGATAGGCCTGCCAGTCGTCCTGATTATATTGATATTGCAGATTCAGCAAGGCGCTTTCGTCTACCGCGGCTCTTTCACTGGAATAACGCAGACTGAACCCCAGACTGTGTCTGATATTAAAGCCCCAGACAGCACCGAGCTTTGCCATCCAGCGGGGTACAAACTGTCGACCAATGTCCATTTCTGAACGATTATTGCCTTCGTGCTGATAACTCAGATTCGAAAACCATTTCATGTTTTTAGTGACAAACTGGTAATCCAGCTCTAAACCATAACGCTCAAAGTCATCTGTGTTTTCAAACCGCACCTCAAATTCATTACTGCGCCGTTGAATAAAATCATCTGCATGGGTCCAGTATAAATTGGCGATAAACAAAGTGTTGTCTTTGGTGTAGGTATACGCAATATCAAGGGTATCCACTGTTTCAGCCTTGAGATCACTATTTCCTACAATCACACCGGGGGGAATATCAATGCCTTTTTGAAAAAAGTTCGGCGCATTAAAGCCGGAAGAATACAGAACCTTAATCGAACTATAGTCGTCTAAGGACTGAATCAAACTAATTCTGGGCAATACATTCGAACCAGACATCTGATTGTCTACAAAGCGCATTCCCAAAGAAACCCGCAAATCGTCGAAATCCCGTAACCACTGGCCGTATACGGCCCACTCAGTGGTATCATTTTTATCCATGGTCTTTACCCGAACCACGCCATCGCTGTCGGTATTCAGGTAATCACCGGTTTCCCGATGCTCGACTTCCAGTCCGGCAACCAACTCGGTTTTTGCATCCCATTGCACTATATACTGGCCGCCCAGGCGAAATCGGTTGTTATCTTCCCCATCACCAAAGTTTTGCACGCCAAACTCCGTGCCGTTAAACAAGCGTTCCGTGGGGATCCGTAAATAAAAGTTGTTGTAATCTGCGAACAGTCGAAATTGTTGTGTATCTCCTCGCCAGTGTTTATCCGCTTTCAGCAAGCGCCCTCGTTGTTGCATTTCGCCCAGGTTTAACATGGATGCTGCCGCGGCCAGGCCCTGAATCGTAGAGCTGAACTCCTGATACTGCAGCGATAAATCCTCTGAATGCCACCCTAACATTAAGGACTTGTCGTCAGGTTGCTTGGTCACCAGACCACTATCGGGAACCTCTTCCGGAATAAAGGCTGGGATGGGACGATTGTTATAAAAAGCCTGATAATCATGACTCTTGTGCCAGTGGCCCGCTACGGTAAAAGTGCCGCCCTGAAATTCAGTACCATAATTTAGTGCAGCAGATTTGCCACCTTCGACATTGAGCATGGCCACGGCACTGCCACCGGATGTTTTTTTAGTGACCACATTAATGACTCCGGCAGAGGCATTAGTACCGTGGAAAACCGTGCCCGGACCGCGAATTACCTCTATGTGGCTGATCGCTTCCAGCGGTATACCGGCTACCGGTATATCACTGTGAGAAGATTGCCAGTAAGGTACACCATCTAACTGAAACAGCACTTTTTGATTGAAGGCTTCAAAAAAACCTCGCAACATCACAGATTGCGTACCAATTGCCGTATGGTGTACATCTGCGCCAGGTAACATGGCAATCAGATCCGCCAGGGTGTGAATACCCATTTTTTGAAAAACCGAAACCTCAATACGCGAAACGACAGCCGGTGCTTTGAGGATGTTTTCGGATTGCGTGGAGGCGACACTGACTTCCAGTTCCAGCAATTGCTCAAATGAAAGCAGTCCCAACTGTTGAGCATCGGATGTCTCATCCGATTGCGCCTGCAATGGCATGCAAAACCATACTGCAAACGCACAAAGATGTACTTTTGTTGACCAATTTCGGGTGCGCATTCATTACCTGTTGTAATTTTAAACCGCCTGTAAGCAACCTGCGTCAGACAGCAGCTTTAACCAGTCCGGCACATCTTGGCCGAACTCTGATAGGTCTTAACTTACAGTGTGGCTTAAAAAAAAAGATTTACCACTACCAATTAGTCTTATTATTCTCAGGGGGTAAAACTAAGGTATCAACAAAGCGTTCTACCAACAAATTAGACCAGGGGGTATCCTTTGCATGACTGATCACCTGGTTAAAGTGTTCTGCATTTTGAGTGTATTGTGCCCGAAATACCGACAGTCTTTCGATCAAAATGTCCTTGTCGACTTCCGGGTGAAATTGAAACGCCCAGAAAGGCCGTTGATGCACTTTAAACGCATGAGGACATTGTTCTGTGTAAGCCAGTAATTCACAGTTAGATGGCAATTGTGGGGCGCGTTCGCGATGCACACTAACGGCGTAAAATGGATTGGGAAAGCCTGAGAACAGCGGGTCCTGATAACCTGCATCAGTAATCTGGATAGGCAGTGTGCCGATTTCGAAATCGGCTGTATCACGCACGATTTCACCGCCCATCGCCAGTACAGCCAACTGAAATCCAAAGCAGGAAGCAAACACCGGTTTTGCATTTTCCTTGCAGTATTGCAACAGTTGCACACAATCAGGCACAAAAGGATAAACTTCCGGCTCCAGAACACTGGCTTCGCTGGCACCACCGACTAACACCGCATCAAAATTATCTACCAGTTGCGGTGAAAAACGCGGCTGATCAAACACATTGAGTACCGACAGTTGGTCAGAATTGATACCAGCAAAGCGTACAAAACTGTCAAACTCCTCTTCCCGCACCTGGGGTTTATCGCGAATCTGCACCAAAAGTAATTTTAGCTGCGCACGAGTTTTCATAGATACCTGCACCACATTTTTGCCATTTGAGACCACATTCCATAACTACTTTAATACCCCAGCTTCCGGTTGACAGCAACCGGAATCACACCTTTCTCAACATAATCGGTTATGTTTTCGGCAACGACCTTACTGGCAGTAAAAGGGTTGGTGGGTGCCGAGATATGAGGCAAAACCGTAACTCTGGGGTGATGCCAGTAGGCATGCTCCGGCGGCAAAGGTTCGGTGGCAAATACATCGAGTATCGCGTGACGAATAGCCCCACAGGATAAGTGTTTTAACAAAGCTTCATCATGAATAATTTTACCACGCGAAAAATTGATGAGATAACTGTCAGGCGCCATCCAGCTCAATGTTTCCTCATTGAGCAACCCTTTGGTTTCGTCTGTCAGCGGCAACAACAAAATAGTAATATCCGCAATGCCCAACAGATTCCGCAACGAAGTGCGTCCGGAGGAGGCATAAATGTCGCCGACCACCTGACCAGAGCGACGCGCCCAACAGTGCACCTGATAGCCAAAGGAAGATAACAATTGAGCACTGTGTTGCGCCATGTTACCAGCCCCAAGCAGAACAACATTCAGATCTTCATTGGCCGTTACCGGGTGAGGCTGCCACAACGATTGTGCCTGTTGCTGACGATAGATGGGATTGTGTCGCTGGCAATTCATTACCCAGCACAACACACTGTGTGCCATGGTGGTGGCTAGTGCCGGGTCCTGCATTCTGACCACCGGCACATTGCCTAACGTCGGGTTGGTGAGCAGGTTTTCCACACCCGCCCAGGTACTTTGTATCCACTTCAGATTGGGCATCTGGTTAAAATCAATCGCATCAGCGTTAGCGACAATAGCCACCTGCGCCGCTTTTTTTTCGGCATCTGTCAGTTCGTCCAGTAACTTAAACTGGTGTTCAGACATCTGAAGTTCGAAAGCCTGTAACCATTTTTTCGCGGCACTGGACTTTTTATTAGGAACAAACGGAATAAGCATTTTCATCACCTTGTTTATTGCGCGCAACTGTTGAATAATTCGATAAACTCATTCACGCACTACACTATGCTGCAATTCGCGCTGGAAGGTACCTTCAATAACAACGTCAGTAACATTTTTGCTGCCTGGCATGAACCTGACAAACTGATCAATTGGTTTAATTTGAATGACCTGGTTATTGGTCAAATCATGTCAGATTTTCGCGTCGGTGGAAAATTTCGCTTTCATTTATACGACGTTACCGGCGCATCACATATTTTGATGGGAGAATACAAAGATATTCAACCCAATGTGCGCCTGCAATTTAGCTGGCAGTGGGTGGGCGAACCCCACCTGAGCGAAGTGGAAGTATTATTTGACGACGTAGATGACAAGACCACCAATATCCAGCTGACTCATTCCGGCTTTGACGACGAAGAAGATCAGACGCTGCATCACGAGGCCTGGGTAGGTTGCTTAGACAGGCTGGTACTGGCCAGCAGATAATCCCTCGCACAGCTGAAGTATGACGGGGGAACAGCCTGTCCTTTGAGCAAGGCTCTTAAAATGGGTAAATGATCGATACGCCGGCAACTGTTGCCTTCTCGCCATCAATAAAATCCACCGCCATTTCGGGCGCTAATATGTAGCCGCTGCCAAAAAATTCATAGGAAGCACTCAAACGCATTAGTTCTTTGTGCTTTGTTTTCTTGCCCCCGATGCGTTCCTCACCGAAACCCAGCCCGAGACGCCAGTGATCGGAGGGATGATAGAAGAAAGAACCCACCCATACGTTTACACCATCACCGTGATGGCCTTCCCGGGTACGTTCCCACACGCCGCCTACGCCAAACTGCGACGACAATTTGTATTCGTAACCAAATCCTATGGTGGTGTCTGTCTCACTTTCAAAGTTTGTGGCACCAATAAAAATGGCCGGATAGTGTTTTGCATCTCCGGCGGCCTGTATTCCAAATGCACTGAGAGAAAGCAAGGTCATAGCGGTGAGTTTCGCAATGGAATTCATAGCGGGTTCCTGATTGTGTGTGTTTTAAAAAATTAGCTGTTAACTTCCGCCTGGTCAATCTTCAGCACTTTAGAGAAATGCGACAGCTTGTTTTTGGTGTCGGCTTCAGGGTCATTGGCTGCAACAATAGCCACGCATTCTGCCGCCAGTGCAACCTGCTGCTCATCCAGTGTTTCCTTTTCCCGTTCTACCATGGCAGTCAGCAGGCGCAACAAGCTCATGGCCAGTTGCGGATTATTAGGCGATAACTTAAATGCCTGAGTCAGGTTAGCGTAGGCCGGTTTAAAGCGCTTCTCTTTAAAGTGAACCTTGGCCATCTCACCCAGCTCTTTTGCGGTGAAGTGAATCTCCTTGCGCTCGATCTGCTCCTGCTCGACGTACTCTGTAACCACTCGTCCCGACCAGGTATCCCCGCCGATCTGTTTTTTCACCTCTTCCAGTAATTTCAGGCTTTCTTCCCGGTGGCCTAACTCGTGAAAGGCCTTGACCTTTTCCAGGTTTTCATCGATGGACCCGGTGGCCTCTTTCGACACGCTTTCCTTGAGTAACTTGTCCGCTTCCTTCTTGTTTTGTCTGACGCACAGCAAGCGTACTTTAATTACCGTCAAAGGCTCCGCTAATTGTCGACCAAATTCCATTTCCAGCTCACGCATCATGCGCTCAATTTTAACGAACAAACTCCTGGCTTCTACATCGGATAAAGTTGTGGCCAGATCCAATGCCGTACGCAATACGTTGAGCCGCAGTTCCGGGCTATCGTGAATAGAGTTTCTGGCATACCTGGCAACATTTTGCGCTGCCATATATTGCCCCATGCGATCGTGATTCAGACGAGCCAGATCACAGGACTTGCGATTGCGTTCAATATTTCGGGGCGCCAGTTGCGTGGCAGTTTTTATTTCTTCGTAAGCGTTTTTATAGTCTTCGTGCTCAATGTAATACTGAGCTAACACGTCGTAGACCAGAAACCGGGTATCTTCTCTTTCTTTCAACTCGGTAATTTTAGGCTCCGCCTCTTCCAGCTTATTTTGCGCCAACATGGCCCTCAGCAATCCGATACTCACCCACCCGTACTTGTATTCGTGCTGTAATTCCTGGTAGTAGTTTTGCGCTTCTTCATACTCAAACAGTTTGAATAAGCATTCGCCTTTAATGCGTTTGATATTGGGGAAATAGTGGGCCAGCTCATTGCGCTTCAATAACTCATCGGCCAGATAAATCGCAGAACTGTAATTTTCGGTATCGACACAATAATAAAGCCGGTGCAGTTTATTGCGAACTTCAAAAATATGCCGCAACCGGTTTTCCACGCGACTTCTGTCCAGTGGTTTTACCCAAAAATCATTGGGTTGCATTTCCACCACGCAATGCACCAGCTCAGGCGCGGTCTCGGCGCTCAGGAAGATCACCGTGGTACCCTTGGTAACATGGCCTTTAAATTTGAGCTCTTCCAGCAGGTGAAAGCCGTCTTTATCGCTTTGCACATTAAATGAAATCAGTACGATATCAAATCGGGTTTGTTCACATCGCCGCACCGCATAATACGCATTTTGCGCTGTCGCCAGTTTGGTAATTCCAATCTCAAACATCGCGCTTTTGATTAGCTCATGTACCAATGGATCTTCATCTATGATCAGTGCTGTCAATTCGCTCACTCTGCGAGCCGGTGGAATATCTATCAATTCCCAAATCCTTACCTAAAAGCCACTACCTGGAGCAATTTCCTGAAAACCGGAATACCCTCACCAGAACGTGTTGACCTTTGCCAAAGATGGACACAACAAAGGTCAACAGGCTCAATTTCAAGTATATAGCAAAATGCGATAACGAAAAGAAATGCCAGGGGCAAATTTTAGAGGAAAAGTGATATTGCTGACTTTAGGGGCAGATTTTCGCCCCTGAGTGCTAAAAAATCAGTTATTTCAGGCTTTGCAACAGGTGCATCGCGTCATTTTCTGTCAGAGGCGTTAAGCCTGCCTGCGCGATGTATTGCTCAACACCGTCATAGTGACTGCTGGCCGTAACATAATATTTGTCGCTGTCATTGCCTTTTATTGCAAAGACTTGTTTTTGCCATTGCCCCTGTTGATAACAGGTTAATCCATGCTCGACGTTTTCAGCTTCACGGGCATAGTACTCCCGGCACAAAGATTGATTTTCATCGAGAAAACTTTGCACAACAACAACTTCAGTACCATTTTCCGACAACCAGTTTTCGTCATCAGCCAGCTTGCTTAACATGCTGCCTTTTAAATTGATCCCTGTTGGCGAAGGTTGACCCAGTAATAAATATCCCATCACACAAACCACTGCCACCGAAGCGGCCAATGGTAAAATGCGACGCCAGTTTGAATCCGAACGCGTGCTTGTTGTGCATTCAGTCTTCAGCAAAGCCTCGAGTTCTGCGCTGACCGGCTCGTTTTTAAAATCCGGGATCGCCGTTTTTACATTGTCACTGAGCGCCTTTAGTTGCTGATACAAATGATTAAATTCAGGCTCTGCCAACAAACGACGCTTGACAATAAGGGTTCTCTCGGAGTCCAGCTCATCGTCAATAAATTGAGATAATAAATCGTAATCGTCTTGTTTCATCGTTCTACTCACAGTTTACTTTCGATCAACTCCAGCATTTTCTTCCTTGCTCTGGATAATCGGCTCATGACTGTTCCTTGCGGTATCTCCAATACCTCAGCCGTTTCGGCGTAACTGTACCCCTCGATAATGACCAAACTGATGATCATTCTTTGTTCATCATTCATTTGATCAAGGACCACCAGCACCTGCTCCAGTGTGTAGGCACTTTCCTGATTACCTTCTGCGGTATCCTGATCCATGTTGGGGATTTTATTTTCTATCACCGCTTTAACCCTGACATCACGAGAGCGGATCTCGTCAAGCCAGATATTTTTACACACCCGCAGTATCCAGGGCACTGCAGAAACATCTTTCGGCAAACCCTTTTGCAACAGTTTTAGCACCAGGCTTTGCACCAGGTCATCGGCATCCGCCTTTTGGCCTGTCAGTGAAAAAGCAAAGCGCCTTACTCTGGGCAACTCCTCCACTAATATCCTTTTTAAATCATCTTGAGAGTGATTCATCCTTACCTTCTGAGTGTAGAACGTGACACGATTACAATTTATTCCAAAATTTTTTCATTTAGGGATTTAGATACGGTATTAATCAAGCAATAATGCGCTATAAAGTGAAATAAATCACAGATCTCACCCGTTATATCATACTAAGTTAGTGTAAAATATTGGGTAAGTCATGAAATTCTTGAAAGGTGTGACCGTGGACAACTTATTCAACAGTAAGCATACACACATCGTTTTGCGCGTGTACCAGGTGCTATTTGCACTGGCGGTTTTCTGCGTCACCCTGTTCAGTATCTCGCTGGCTCAGGCCACCGACAGAAACGCCGAAAGACGCGCCGAAATAGCACTGGAAAGAATGGCTGAACAGCACGCTGAAAGAGCATTGCGCCGGGCAGAACAGCTGGCAGAAATGCAGGTTCAGCGCAGCAGTGAAGAGCAGAGCATCAACTCCGGCGTCAGAGCAACTGAGCAGGCTGTTGAGCGGCAACTGGAAGCTCGTCTGTTGTTGCGCATGGCAGAAAAGCAATTTGACCGCATGGCCGCCAATCCACATGTTACCCGGGCTTACCTTGCAGCCGCCGAACGGGAACCGCACCTTCCGACTCGCCCGGATCTTCCCGAAGAACCCGAGTTGCCAGACGATCCCCTTGATGATGGGCTGGGTAGTTTTGATCCTGACGAACAGGACGAACCTGGTGAAAAGGGCAACGATGAAATAGAAGAAGTGGAAGACGTGGTGGAAGACCAGGTTGAAGACACGTTGCAGAACAACAGTATCGACAGTGAATTTTCTGATTTGCAATTTGAACAGGCACTGACCTCTATCCACAGTGATTCCAGTTTACTGCGAGAAATTGATGAACAGCAGGTATGGACCACGGAGTGGGTCATTATGGCCGATATGGACGCAAAACAAGCGCTTGAGCAGGAAGGTTACGAATTCAGCAATGAAGAATTGTTGGAGTCGTTTGGCAGCATTATTGCGAGTGTAAAAGCCCCCGCGTCTTACGATTTACACGATGATTATCAGCAGGTCATGGAGCGACTGGAAAAACACGATGCGGTTCTGGATTTTAATCATATCTATACCAATATATACACCAATGCCACTGACTCTGCACCTGAGGTTACACAGGGTATTTCTCCCGGCGAGTTAATGCGACTGAACCAGCAAGGCATACGTATCGGAATGGTGGATACTGCGATTGATATGCAACACCGTCTGTTACAGGGTGTGCAGATTTCACAGCAGCACTTTACCCAGGATAACCAAAAGCCGGTATTTACACACGGTACGGCAGTTGCGTCGGTATTTTCCGGAAAAAGCCCGCACTTTCAGGGCATTTTTGATGACATTGCCCTGTTTAACGCATCGGTGTTTGTGGAATCAGCTGACACCGGCTCTATCACTACTGCCCTGAGTTTGTTGCGGGGGCTGAACTGGCTGGTGCAGCAAAATATTAAAGTCATCAACATGAGCCTTGCCGGACCACCCAACAGATTATTGCAAAAAGGCATTGAGCAACTATGCCAGCAAGGCATCGTCATTGTTGCCGCCGCCGGCAATGAAGGCCCATTTTCGGAACCCATGTATCCGGCGGGCTACAGCTGTGCTGTTGCGGTTACCGCAGTCGATATGAAAAACAAACTCTACAAAAAAGCGGTGCGCGGCAACCACATTGACGTCGCGGCTTACGGTGTGGATATTCTGGCGGCCAGTGATAATAACAGCACCAGTGCTCAGTCAGGTACGTCTATCGCTGCACCATTTGTAACCGCCTGGATTGCCAGCCAGTTACCCCAACAAAGCGATGCAAATAATTGGGTCGAAGTGGCCCTGAATCGCTGTATTGATCTCGGTGATGAAGGTGTCGATCCACTGTATGGCCGGGGATTATTACCGCAAATATCACACCCGCTGACGGCACAAACCGGCATCAACACCGCTAAAAGTGATATTGCAAAACAACGCTACTGATTTTCTGATCATAACTGGCTGACGATAACCTGGAGTCCTGTTCGTTAAGGCGGAAACTGGCTGCCAGGATAAAGTTATCAGTTAACTCTGTTTCCCACTCAATATCCCATTGTCTGCGATTATCCACTCTGAATTCATCCAGCTTTGGATGTAACTGCTGATTGTAATTACGGCGCAAATAACGCCAGTTGACTCTCACCTTGTGAGCCTTGTCTAACCACTTTAATTTTTTAACCCAGCCCACGCGAAACTGGCCAGAGGTAAAGCTGTATAGTGAGTTTTCAGCCTCTTCCTTGCCACTGCGCACAGAAAATAACAAATAGTGGTTAATGCCCTGTAAAAAGTGATATCCGTCCAGGGTAAACTCCCTGCCGTCCGCGGAGCGCTCCCGGTCTGTTTTAATGGTTTTATCTGTAATGTTTAATGCCAGGTTTAAAAACCATTGTTTGCCGACAAAAAAAGAAAAGTAGGGTGAATACTGCTGCATAGACAAAAAACCTTCACCGTCCAGATCCGAGGTAATGGCCTGGCTGCGCAGGCCCGCGGTCAATTTCTCAAAATCCCGGCTGTATCCTGCCGAATAAATTTGTAGCGATGAATCAAAAGTATTGCTTTCTCTAAAGTTTTTGCGGATTGCATTAGCGGAAAAAAGCCATTCGTTGGTGTCGTCTGGAGTGTAGCGATAATTCACATGCAGCCGCAATAACCTGCTGGAACTGCTGTCATCCACCACTGAGTCTAACTCATCAATAATCACCGTCGAATCGTTTTCAATCCCGGCTTCGAGACGACCTTCCCAGCGGTGTTTTTCCTCGGTATTGGCAGATGCCGATTGCAGTAACAGCAACGACACAACCCACCAGCACAAGCTCAATTTAAAGATGTAATGCATTTAATTTCTCAAATTTTTAAATTACTGGAATAAATATCAATGCCTGCCCGTCTCTAGTATAACCAGGCGATTTAATCTCCTGGGAAACTTACCTAGAGGTTCTGAATCGCCTGACAAGGATCAGGTCGGGCTATTCAGCGATTTAATGTTCAACGGCAGCCTCCCCTCCTTTATTCCTGACAAAGTCAAAAAAGTCCTGTAAACCCAACTGACTTTACTGTATTTATTACCAGTGTATGCCATGCTGGTCAAAGTTAAGCGCAATTTATCCAAAGAATGAATCAGGAATTAGTCGAAGGTTTTATCCTGTCCCGAAAACAAACAGAGTTAGCAGGTATTACCTATCTGGACTTTTGGTTGGCTACGGATCAAGGCCCCCGTAATATCCGTACGCCAGGCGCCCAGTTTGTGTTATTTGTCAGTACCGCAGAGCTAAGCAACAGCAGCACAGAACTACAACACCATCACCCAAACATCAGCCGCACAGAATTAGCCTTAACCTTGTTTAGTGGTGAGCACTGCACCGCGCTTTACGCCAATAGTCAGGCAGATTTTTTCGCCCTGCGGGACTGGCTCAAGCACCAGGGTATTACCTGTTATGAGGATGATATTCGACTCGCTGATCGCTACCTGATGGAACGATTTGTCTACGGCAGTACCCAGGCGCAGGGCAACACGGATAAACATGGCCGACTGCTCAACGCCAAACTCAGGCCCAGTCAGTACACGCCTCACTTTACCCCTTTGTCTCTGGATATTGAATGCAGCGAAAAAGGTGAACTTTATTCCATTGGACTTGCCACTGCAAGCCGACAATGTGTATTGATGATAGGTGAAACACAGCAAAACGCGCCGGACTGGATCCGTTGGGTGCCAGACGAAAAGGCCCTGCTCCAGCATTTTGTGCATGAATTTATTGCATTCGACCCGGATATTATTGTGGGCTGGAGTGTTATCAGTTTTGATTTTCGTTTGCTGCTCAAACGGGCGCAGCGGCACAACATCCCTTTAAATCTGGGCAGAGACGGCTCGCTAATGACCTGGCGTGATGCCAAAACCGGCAGTCAGCCGGGATTTTTAAACCTGGCAGGTCGCCTGGTGCTGGATGGCATAGATGCACTGAAGTCCGCTACCTATCAATTCGACAGTTTCAGTCTCGAATCAGTGTCACAGGAGTTATTGGGAAAGGGTAAAAAAGTGGAAGATGTGGGCAACCGCATGGCCCACATTAATCATGACTTTATGCACAATAAGGTGAAACTGGCAGAGTATAATCTTCAGGACTGTCTGTTGGTGTTAGAGATATTCGACACCACCCGTCTGATGGAATACCTGGTATTACGCAGCCAGATTACCGGGCTGGAACTGGACAGAGCTGGCGGTTCAGTGGCGGCCTTTACCAACCTGTATCTGCCTAAATTACATCGGGCTGGCTATATCGCCCCCAATCTTCCAAAAGATGGCGGACTGGCCAGCCCCGGCGGTTATGTGATGAATTCCAAACCGGGACTCTACAAGGACGTTCTGGTGCTGGACTTTAAAAGCCTGTATCCCTCAATTATTCGCACCTTTAAAATCGATCCATTGGGTTTAGTGGAAGGATTAAAACACCCGGAACAGGCCATTCCCGGCTTCAAAGGCGGCAGCTTTTCCAGAGAGAAGCACTTTTTACCGGACATTATTACCCAGCTCTGGCAACAGCGGGATGTGGCCAAACGGGAGCGGGACAGTGCCCGCTCTCAGGCCATTAAAATCCTGATGAATTCCTTTTATGGTGTACTGGGTTCAGGGGGCTGCCGCTTTTACGATACCCGCCTGGCCAGCTCTATCACGATGCGGGGTCATGACATTATGCAAACCACCGCTCGCTGGATTGAAGAGCAAGGACACGAAGTGATCTACGGCGACACTGACTCCACCTTTGTCTGGTTAAGCCAGTGCCAGGATGCCCAGCAGGCCCGCGAGATCGGCAACCAGCTGGCCGGCATGATCAATCAATGCTGGCAGGAGAAACTGCGCCAGGAGTTTGACCTTGATTGTTACCTGGAGCTGGAATTTGAAACTCATTTCAGTCAATTTCTGATGCCCACGATTCGCGGCTCAGAACAAGGTAGCAAAAAACGTTATGCCGGATTAAAAAAAACCGATACCGGTGAAGAACTGGTATTTAAAGGACTGGAAACCGTGCGTTCTGACTGGACAGCACTGGCCAAAGAATTCCAGACCCGGCTGTATAGCATGGTGTTTGCCGGCGAAGATGTCAGCCAGTACATTACCGACATGGTTAATCACACCGAACAAGGGCATTTCGACGCCAAACTGGTGTACAGGAAGCGATTACGTCAGGGCACTGACAAATATGTCAAAAACGTCCCACCCCATGTAAAAGCCGCACGACTGGCAGATCAGCAGCTTCAGGCCCAGGGCAAGCCACGTAAATACCAGCGCAAGGGCTGGATCAAATATGTCCAAACCATCAATGGCCCGGAGCCACTGGAATTTCTCACCAGTACTATTGACTATCATCACTATGTTGAAAAGCAACTACGCCCTATTGCAGAAGGTATTTTGCCGTTTATTGGCCAGAACTTTGACACCATCAGTTCCCGCCAGATGGGTTTATTCTGAACAATTACGATCATTAAAAAATGCCAGAAACTCCGCATAGCTGGCAAACTGCCAGGTGGCATCATGCGCCCAGTCAGGTGGTCCCTGCAGGGTCATTAATACGCTGCGCATTCCGGCATTAATGGCGGCATTAATATCATGTAAATAATCCCCCACGTATATGGTTTGTTGCGGTGTCAGTGACCAGCTTTTGGCTATTTGCAACAATGCGGTTGGGTCTGGTTTTGCAGGAGCACATTCCCGGGTTAATACCTGTTCAAAGCGCAGGCCGGCTTTTTGCAATTTAATATCGGTGGCAGCGCGACAATTGCGGGTTACAACCGCCGTTCGAATATCCTGTTGCTGTAAACAGGCCAGCGCTTCAGCTACACCGTCGATAATCTCACTTTGATGAGCGTCTTCCAGCTCCATCGATTCAATTTGTGCAATCGCCTGATGGCGGTGTTTGTCATCGGCAATATCATCGATATATGTCAGGATATCCTGCTCAGCAGGACAACCTACCGCTTTGCGCATTGCAACAAAATCCAGTTGCGACGTCACCAACGTGCCGTCCATATCAAATATCACACCATTCACAGGTGTATTGAACAAAGGATTAATAATACATTCTCCGCTGGTTATCTACCGCTGCGACATTTTGTCACAGGGTAATTATTTTACGACAGGTTAAAATCAGGTTTTTGCTTTTATTGTTGTCATCATGCCCTATACAAAAATTAACACCTTGATTGCTTTACTGTTTGTTTCCTCAGCCAGCCTCGCCGACAGCAAAATTGCCGGCAACACCAGTACCCCGGATAGCCACGCTCCCATAGGTGTGATGGGAGATCATACTCATAAAGCCGGAGAATGGATGATTTCTTATCGCTTTATGCATATGGCCATGGCGGATAACCTGCAAGGCAGTCGCGATATTTCTGCACAAGATATTGTTACAAGTATTCCCAACCGCTTTGCCGGAAACATGATGCAACCGCCTACTCTCAGAGTGGTACCGGTGGAAATGACCACCGACATGCACATGCTCGGAGCCATGTATGCGCCCAGTGATGATATCACCCTGATGTTAATGCTGAATCACTTATCTAAAGACATGTCGCACATTACCTTTCAGGGGGGAATGGGAACCAATCAACTGGGCAGTTTTGAGACTAAAACCAGTGGTCTGGGGGATACCAAAGTGGCCATGCTGTGGAACCTCAAAAAAACCGCTGATTACCAGTTTATCTTAAATCTGGGACTCAGTGTCCCCACCGGCGACATAGACGAAAGTGACCATATCCTGACACCAATGAACATGACCCCGGAAGTCAAACTGCCCTATCCGATGCAGCTGGGGTCCGGTACCTGGGATATTGAACCGGGCTTAACCTTCACCGGACATGCACACAACTGGGGCTGGGGCGGTCAGCTGAAAGCCACCTTCAGGCTGAACGACAATGACAACGATTATTCGCTGGGTGACAAATTACTTGCCAGTGGCTGGATCAGTCACCGCGTTAACGAACAACTCAGCCTGTCAGCCCGACTGAGTTATCTGGATCAGGGACGCATTGACGGCATAGATGCCGAAGTCATGTTACCGGTGCAGACTGCAGATCCGAGCAACTCCGGCGGTTCGATGTTAAACCTGGGCATTGGTGCTAATGTGTTACTGCCAGGCGGTCACCGACTGGCACTGGAATATGAAACCACCCTGGATCAAAAAGTAAATGGCGTGCAAATGGCTATGGACGATATGCTGACCCTGGGCTATCAGTACGCGTTTTAGCTATTAAAAACCGGGCGTTTCAGCAATTTGCGCTGCAGTGTGCGGCGGTGCAGTTTTAACTCTCTGGCTGTCGCGGAAATATTGCCATCATTGCGCAGCAGGGTTTGTTGAATGTGCTCCCACTCCAGTTGGGCGGGGGTCATGGCAGCAGTAGGGACTTCCTCAGTTGTGGAGACTCCGGATTCAGCTCCCAAAGCAGATAATAATTCCTTAAAGTTCAGGGGTTTGGTCAGGTAATCATCGGCACCGCGCTTTAACGCTGCCACTGTGGTGGCGATACTGCCGTAGCCGGTCAGGATAACCAGTTTAGCCTCCGGCCAGCGATCACGGCAATCCTGCAAATAGGTTAACACCGACTCACTCCCCAAATTCAGATCCAACACCAGGTGACTGAAGGTTTTATCGCTGTTGAGTAAATCCATCGCCTGGTGAAATGCCGCCACCTTAAAACCATACTGTTGCAACCGCCGCTGTAGCGTTGCCACAAACACCTGATCGTCATCCAGTAGCGCAATGTCATGTTGTGTATCTTGTGGCATGGTCAGATGTGCATGTTTCCGTGAGCAACCCTCAATTTGCCGGTAATGTTATCACGATTTCATGAGGCACGGCATCCGATGAAGACCAGTTGTAAACCATACTACCGGATAGATGCTCAATGGCTGACTGGGCCAGAAGTGCTCCCAGCCCCAACCCTTCAGAGTCCGGAACAAAAGCCTTGCCCAGTATTTCGATGACATCGTTACCGGGTTTTTTACCGCGATGATAAATTTTGATGGTGAGCCGCTTGTCACGGCATGCTGCGGTAAACTTCAACAATTCAGCACCCGCCTGAATATTGGCCTGATAACAGTTGTCCAGAACATTGTTCAGCGCAAATCGCAACCCTTCATTCACCTTGACCAGAATATGCTGACAGCTATCTGAAAAATCCAATGCTACCGGCATATCAGGATGCGTAGTGGTCCACTCTGCCAATACGCTATTCAGCCAAACCATAACCTCAGCGGACTCGGTTTGATACTGCACACTGGTGCGGGACTTTGCCACCATGGATTTGAGTATTTCAGTGCAGCGTTCCAGTTGTTGCTGTGCCTGAATGACATTGTATTGAATATCATCTGCTTGCAGCGACTGCTCCTGAATTTCATCCAGTAACATTCTGGCAGATGAAATCGGTGTCCCCAGTTGATGACTGGTGTTGGCGGTCAAATTAGCAAACGCCAACAATCGTTGATTGTTGTGAAAGCGCTCCTGATAACTCAGGTTTTGTTGTTGAAACTGATTAATGCGATGTCGCTGCTGGGAGATGAACCCGGTTAACACCGCCAGAGAGAAGGCAAAGGTCAACCACATACTCTGGATGTGGCTGGCCATTTCCTGTGGCCCATGCGCTGCGCTATGGTGCATCCCATGCGCCTTATCCGATGAGGCCATCTGCGCCAATTCGATGACAGATAAACCCGATAAAACGCTATGACATACCAGCACCAAAATAGTTAACAGCCAGGCCTGCGCCCGATTCAACAGCAGACTGGCTATCAATGGTGGCAACATTAAAATTGCCCCCCAGCCGGACATAATGCCCTGATTGAAATACAGGAAAACGCTGATTGCTAAGACATCCACCATCAGACTAAGCAGAATCTGTGTGGCATCAGGTTGATTTTTGACAAAGGCCCAGGCCCCCATCAAGGCGTAAAACGCCATCACTGTCACAAACCAGATGGAAGACTCACTGGCACTATACCAATAAATATTGAGGGCCAGGATAAACAAACGCAACAAGCCCAGTTGTATCCTGGAGGTCTGTACAGCAGAAAACATGGATTGCCACATCAGGCTCATATATTGCGCGCAGAGAAGTGAATTTGCTCTACATTTCCATGTTTTTGCTGAAAATACCAGTCCGATTATTTTACTTCGGTTCGATACTGCCTGCGATATCGACGGGTAAGCTTTGCCGCCCGCAACTGGTCGCTCAGCAACGAAAACACGGGCGACAATGAAGCTTTAACCGATTTACCCGCCCCCAGTCGATGTAATTGCCGTTTCACCATCGCCATAGTGGCCAGGCCGCTCAGGGTTTTATCTTTCCAGTACACCAGCGGAATAGTGCCTTCAAACGTCTTATCCGACTGCCATCTGTTGGGTAAATCCGGCGTGTAAGCCATTGCACTGGCCATACCCACCAGCGCTACATCACTATTTATTACTTCTTCTGCTACCGCTAAACGACGAATGCCGCCAGTGGTCATTAAAGGAACTTTGGACACCGCAGCAATCTGATGTGCGAAACTCAAAAAGTAGGCTTCCCGCGCCAGGGTTCGGCCATCAGCAGTGCGCCCCTGCATAGCCGGCGCTTCATAACTGCCACCGGAAAGCTCAATAAAATCCACGGCCAACTCAGACAACATGTTTACCACATTGGTGGCATCATCAATATCAAAACCCCCCCGCTGAAAATCAGCCGAGTTGAGCTTAACACTAACCGCAAAAGACGGTGACACCACAGCCCGGATGGCTTTGATGACCTGCAACAATACCCTTGCCCTGTTCTCAAGCGTTCCCCCCCACTGATCCTGGCGCTTGTTGGTGAGCGGCGACAAAAACTGCGCCAGCAGATAACCATGAGCAGCATGAATTTGCACCCCATCGAATCCGGCCTGATCAGCGCGGCTGGCAGTAGTAGCAAAACGCGCAATCAGATCCTGAATTTCAGCTTCGCTCATGGCTTTAGGTTGAGTAAATAGTCCGGAATGCGCGCCCATGTCCAGCGCCACATCCGACGGCGACAACACTTTGCCGCCCATTTTCTTAAAAACCTGACGCCCCGGATGATTGATCTGCATCAGGATTTTGCAACCGTCCTGTTGGCTGGCAGCTGCCAGTTGTTCAAAAGGCTCAAGCGGGGTATCAGCTTCCAGTGCGACGCCTCCGGGTCCGGTCATCGCCAGGTGGTCCACCATTACATTGCCGGTGATGATGAGTCCGGCTCCGCCATTCGCCCAGGCGCGATACAGCCGCTGTAAAGGCGCTCCCGGCAATTGCCCGGCACCTGCCATATTTTCTTCCATGGCAGCCTTGGCAATTCGATTTTTTAATTTCAGGCCACAGGGCAGTTGTAACTCAGAAAATACCGGTGATACTGGCGATGTCATGCAATACCTCGTTCGATTTCGCGTAAATCAAGATTGAAATTGGGAAATCCAGACTCTAACCTTAAAGCAAGGTTTAAGGTCAAGTAACAAATCATGAAAATTGGCGAACTGGCAGCTCAGACAGGTATTGCAGCGTCCACCATTCGGTTTTACGAAAAACAGGGCTTGCTGCCGAAAGTTCCCCGCAATGACGGCGGCTATCGGGTGTACGATGACACTATAAAAGCCAGACTGGATTGTATTCGTCTGGGCCAAAAATTGGGTTTCAGTTTGCAGGAGTTGCCGAAACTGCTCAGCCATGACAACAATCTGGATCACGCATTGATCATGCGACGACTTACCGAAAAGCAACAGGAAATCACGATAATGATGCAACAGCTGACTGTTCAGACACAGCAGATAGCCGCCCTGCGTCAGCATTTACAATCCGTCTGGGACAGCGGTGCCTGCGTCCCTCCTCATGAAATCGCCGCGCTATTAGCAAAAGCCGGGACATAGATCGAAAAAATATTAAAAAACTGGGAATGGGTAAATATGTCAATGTCAAAACCCACCGGGATTTACCCTGCTGACGGGAAACCAGTCATGGAGTTCAATGCACGGCCGTACGATAAAAAAGCGCTTAATCACTGAAAAACACAAGAAATTCTCAGATTTGCAGATACACTTAAGAGACGACACTAAGCATAACTATGCCAAATAACGCATAGTTACCCTGAATTCTGACACACTGAGGTCCAACGTCCACATTTTACGGTGGACAAGCCAACCTCAACTGTAATAAATAGTACACAAAGCGGACGCAAAGCAGCCAAACGATGAACTTTATTACCCACAGCATAAAAAATAAGATTACCTACTCGGTACTGGCCATCATTATATTGTTAACCGTGGTTCTGGCCAGTATATCTACCTACAACAGCTCAAGCGTCAACGAAGAAGTAGAAAAAGTAACACGGGAAGCATTGCGTCGCGGTGGTATGGCCTTAATTGAAGCAGAATCTCAGGTTCAGGCCGCAAAAATCGCCAAGAACGTAGAAAATGCCGCTTTGGTGGCCGAAACCTTTGCCGCAGAAATCAGCCTGCTACACCGAACCTGGCAAGAGCAGGGGTTCAGCGCAGAGCAATCGCGGGCCATGGTATTAAGTAAACTGCGCAATCTGCTGGAGGCGCACACCGGTTACATGGGGATTATGTCACCGCTTAACCCGAATGTGTTTGGTAACGACAGTGATTTTCAGAATAGTAACGAGCAGAATAAAGCGCTGGGTATGTTAGACAACGGCCGGGTATCGCCCTATTGGTACCGGCGTTTTTCAAGGTAGTTGTCGCCTAAGCCGTTAAGCTGCTTCTTTTTTGCTCTCCGGATTAAGTTCCAC